>DATFGC010000564.1:0-13108 GCA_035249765.1 Gemmatimonadales bacterium
ATCATCCAATGGTCTCTCGCCAATCGGCTGCTGGTGGGGCTGGGCGTCCTCGCCGTCGTGCTGGGAGGGATCGTCGCCATTCGCCGGACCCCGCTCGAGGCGCTGCCCGACCTGAGCGATGTGCAGGTCATCGTGCAGGCGGAATTCACCGAGCAGGCGCCCCGCATCGTCGAAGATCAGGTGACCTACCCGATCGCCGCCGAGATGCTCAAGGTGCCCGGATCCCGGGTCGTGCGGGGGTATTCGTTCTTCGGGGTGTCGTTCGTGTACGTGCTCTTTGCCGACGGCACCGATCTCTATTGGGCCCGCTCCCGGGTGCTGGAGTATCTGAGCGGACTCAAGGCGAAGCTGCCCGCGGAAGTGACGCCGACCCTCGGACCCGATGCCACCGGACTGGGCTGGATCTTCCAGTACGCGATCGAGGACACCACCGGACGGCTGTCCCTGGCCGACCTGCGCAGCCTCCAGGAGTGGCAGCTTCGCTATGCCCTTACGGCGGTGCCCGGGGTGGCCGAAGTCGCCTCGGTCGGAGGATTCGAAAAGCAGTATCAGGTGGATCTCGAGCCGGCGCGCCTGCAGGCCTATGGGATCTCGATCGGCCGGGTGATGGACGCCATCCGGAGCGCCAATGCCGACGTCGGGGCCATGGTGGTCGAGCTGGCCGAGCGGGAGTACATGGTGCGGGGGCTCGGATACCTGAAGTCGCTGGCGGATCTCGAGAACGTCGTAGTGACGGCGACGCCAGGCGGCACCGCGGTCCGGGTCGCCGAGCTGGGACGGGTGACCGTGGGACCCGCGGTGCGGCGGGGGGTGGCGGAGCTCGACGGCCGGGGAGAAGCGGTCGGCGGCATCGTGGTGATGCGGTACGGCGAGAATGCGCTCCGGACCATCGAACGGGTCAAGGCCCGGCTCGCCGAGGTTTCCTCCAGCCTGCCGGCCGGTGTGGTCATCACCCCGGTGTACGACCGGAGCGATCTGATTCACCGCTCTATTCGCACCCTGGTGGAGAAGCTGCTGGAAGAGAGCCTCGTGGTCGCCGCGGTTTGCCTCCTTTTCCTGCTGCACGTGCGCTCCGCCCTGGTGGCGGTGGTCACCCTGCCGCTGGGCATTCTGCTGGCCTTCATGGCCATGCGATGGACCGCCCTGGGCTCCGACATCATGTCGCTGGGCGGCATCGCCATCGCCATCGGCGCGATGATCGACGCGGCGATCGTGATGATCGAAAACCTGCACAAGCACCTCGAGCGGGCGCTGGCCGCACGGGAAGGCGCTTCGGGGGCGGTGCTGCATACCGGGAAGCTTTCCCTGGAAGAGCGATGGTCGGCGGTGCGGGCCGCCAGCCTCGAAGTCGGGCCGGCCTTGTTCATCTCCCTCCTGATCATCACGGTCTCGTTCCTCCCGGTGTTCGTGCTCCAGGGCCAGGAAGGACGGATGTTCCGCCCCCTGGCGTTGACCAAGACCTTCGCGATGGCCGCGGCGAGCCTGCTCGCGATCACGGTGGTGCCGGTGGCCATGGGGTTGTTCGTGCGAGGCCGGATCCGCCGGGAGGCCGACAATCCGGTGAACCGCTGGCTGCGCCGGATCTACCGGCCGGTGATCGACCGGGTGCTCCGCCACCGGGTGGGGGTCATCGTGGCCGCGGCGCTGGTGCTGGCATTGAGCTGGATTCCCTGGAGCCGGACCGGCAGCGAATTCATGCCCCCGCTCGACGAAGGCACCCTGCTCTTCATGCCGACGACCCTGCCGGGGGTGAGCGTGGCCCGGGCCCGGGAAATCCTCCGGATCCAGGACCAGCGGATCAAGCAGTTCCCCGAAGTCGCCAGCGTCTGGGGCAAGGCGGGCCGGGCCAACACCGCCACCGATCCCGCCGGCCTGGACATGTTCGAAACCACCCTGGTGCTGAAGCCCGAGTCGGAGTGGCGTTCCGGGATGAGCATCACCCGGCTGGTATCCGAGCTGGACAGCGCCACCCGGATGCCGGGCGTGACCAACGCCTGGACCATGCCGATCCGGGGCCGCAACGACATGCTGGCCACGGGAATCCGCACGCCGGTGGGCATCAAGTTGTTCGGCCCCGACCTGGCCGAATTGGAGCGGCTGGGCCGGGAAGTCGAGGAGATGGTTCGCATGGTCCCGGGGACCCGGAGCGCCTTTGCCGAGCGGGCCGAGTCGGGGTACTACCTCGATATCACCATCGATCGCGCCGCGGCTGCGCGCCATGGCCTCAACGTCGGCGACGTGCAGCAGGTCATCGCCGCGGCGGTGGGAGGCATGACCGTCACCCAGACGGTGGAGGGACGCGAGCGGTACGACGTGCGGCTCCGGTATCCACTGGAGCTGCGCGATTCCCCGGAGCGGCTCGCGGAAGTGCTGATCCCCGCGGCGCACGCTCCCACCGCCTCCACCGCCGGCGCGGGAATGGCGATGGCGGGGGTGCGGTCCGGTGGGGGACGGGAGATGTTCGTCCCCCTCGGGCAGGTGGCCCGGATTCAGGAGGTGTCGGGGCCGATGGTGGTCCGGACCGAGGACGCGGTCCCCACCGCGTGGGTATTCGTGGATGTGGCGGGCCGCGACATCGGGAGCTATGTGGCCGAGGCCAGGCGCATGGTGGAAGAGAGAGTCCAGCTTCCGGCCGGGTACCGGATGGTCTGGAGCGGGCAGTACGAGTACATGATGCGCGCCCGGGAGACCATGAAGGTCGTGATCCCCGCGGTGTTGCTGATCATCTTCTTCCTGCTGTATCTCAACTTCAGGAGCACGGCGGAATCGCTGATCGTGATGCTGTCGCTGCCCTTCGCGCTGGTGGGCGGGCTCTGGCTGACCTGGCTGCTGGGCTACAACTGGTCGGTCGCGGTGGCGGTCGGGTTCATTGCGCTCGTGGGGGTGGCGGCGGAGACCGGTGTGGTGATGCTGCTCTACCTGGATCAGGCCTGGAACGCGCGCGCGGCCATCGACGGTGCGCCCTCTCTGACCGGTCTCTATGAGGCCATCGTGGAAGGCGCGGTCGACCGGGTCCGTCCCAAGCTCATGACGGTGACCGCCATCATGGCCGGATTGCTGCCGATCCTCTGGGGGCAGGGGACCGGGGCCAGCGTGATGAAGCGGATCGCCGCGCCGATGGTGGGCGGTATGCTGTCCAGCGCGGTGCTCACCCTGATCGTCATTCCGGCGATCTATGCTCTGTGGAAGGAGCGGGGAGTCCGGCGGGCGCAGGCCGCGGCCGTTCGTCCTCATCGCTCCTTCACGCTCGCTTCACGCCCTCTGGGTTAGGCTCTGGTATCCCGATCTGCTGGAGGCCGATGCGCACCAACCTGACAATCTTCCTGCTGTTCTTCGGCATCGCCCTGCTGGATGCAATCCGCGGGGGGCATTGGCTGCGGGTAGCCTTCTGGGTAGTGGTGGGCACCTTGTTCTATGTCGCCGACCGGCGTCAACTGGCGCATCGCGCGCCGAAGACGTAACGGAGGGGTCATGAGGACCTTGATGGGCATGGAAGTGAAACTCGACGTCCCGTTCGAGGTCGCCCTGGCCCGGACCCGGGACGCCCTCAAGACCGAGGGATTCGGGGTGCTGACCGAGATCGACTTGCAGGCGGCCTTCAAGGAAAAGCTGGGCCGGGCCTTCCGGCCCTATGTCATCCTGGGGGCCTGCAATCCCCCGCTGGCCTATACCGCGGTGAGCGCCGATCCCGAAGTCGGGCTGCTGCTACCCTGCAACGTGACGGTCGAATCCGATCCCGCCGGCGGCTCGGTGGTCCGGCTGGTGGATCCGGAGCGGCTCCTGACCACGGCCGCGCTCGACGGCTCCCTCGTCGCCGGCGGGGTGGCGAAGGATGCGGGGGAGCGACTCTGGCGAGTGGCCGAAGCGCTCAGCGTCGCGGCGCGAGCATGACCCGGGCGTCGGCGGCCACGGCGCCGGACGGCATCGCCATGAGCGGATTCACATCCAGCTCGGTGATCTCGGGGTAGTCGATCGCCAGCCGGGATACCCGAAGCAGAACATCTTCGAGCGCGCCCCGGTCTGCCGCCGGCGCGCCCCGCACCGCGTCGAGCAGCCGGGCGCCCCGGATCTCCCCCATCATGCGCCGGGCTTCTCCGCGTCCGAACGGCGCGATCCGGAAGGACACGTCCCGGAGGATCTCCACCAGGATCCCGCCCAGGCCGAACATCACCAGGGGGCCGAAGACCGGATCCCGGGTCATGCCCACGATCAGCTCGCGCCCGTTGTGCACCATCGGCTGGACCAGGACGCCGGTGATGATCGCGCCGGGCTGAGCGGACCGGGCGCCCTGAACGATCTGCTCGAAGGCGCGGCGCACTTCCGACTCCTCGCCCAGGTTGACCCGGACGCCGCCCACTTCGGTTTTGTGAATGATCGAGGGCGCCACGATCTTGAGCACCACCGGATAGCCCATCCGCTCCGCGTGCGCCACCGCCTGCTCGGCGGTCGTCGCCAGCTCTCCCCGGGCGATCCCGATACCGTAGGCTGCGAGCAGCTCCAGCGCCTCGTCTTCGGCCAGCCGGCGCTGGCCCGCCGCGGCCGCAGCGTCCACCACCCTCCGAGCCCGGCCGGTGTCCACCGGAAGCGTCTCCACTGGCGACCCGGGACGCTCGCACCATTCCCGCCACCGGCACATGGCCGCCAGCGCGCGCGCGGCCGACTCCGGAAAGATGTAGGCCGGAATCCCGGCTTCGTGCAGGGTGGCTTTCCCCTGGGGGAGACCCCGGTAGCCCATGAGCACGCCGAACACCGTCTTGGCGGGATGCTCTTCCGCCACCGACGCGATCGCCAGACTCACGTCGCCCTGGGTCACCCCCAGCGGAGGGACGAAGATGGCCAGCGCCGCGTCGACTCCCGGGTCCTCGAGCAGCGCGCCCAACGCGGCGCGATAGCCCTGCGGAGTGGCCGATGCGATCATGTCCAGCGGGTTCCGGATCGACGCCTCTGCCGGGAAGAGCGGGGCCAACCGCGCCACGGTCTCCGGAGCGAGGTCGGGAAGCTCGAGGGCATTCGCCTCGCAGGCATCGGCGGCCAGAATGCCCGGGCCCCCGGCATTGGTGAGCACCGCGGTGCGTCGGGACCGGGGCGGCCGCTGGACCGCGAACGCCATGGCCAGGTCGAACAGCTCCTCGATGCTCCCCGCCCGGAGGACCCCCGCCTGCGCCAGGAGCGCGTCCACCGCCGCATCGCTCGCGGCCAGCGCTCCGGTATGCGAGGATGCCGCCCGGGCCCCGGCCAGCGAACGGCCCGACTTGACCACGATGATCGGCTTTCGGCGGGTGATCCGCGAGGCGATGGTGAGAAACTTTCCGGGATTGCCGAAATTCTCCACGTACATGAGGATGACTTCGACGTCGGGGTCATCCTCCCATGCCAGCAGCAGGTCGTTGCCGCTCACGTCGGGCTTGTTGCCTACCGAGACGAACTGGGAGATCCCGATCCCGTATTCGCGGGCGTAATCGAGCACCGACAGGCCCATCGCCCCCGACTGGGACACGAACCCCACCTTGCCGTAGGGCGGCAGGCTGGGCGCGAAGGTGCCGTTCATCGAGATTGCCGGATTGGCGTTCAGCACCCCCATGCAATTGGGACCGACCATGCGCATGCCCCGGCCCCGGACGAATTCGGTGAGCCGCCGCTCCCGCTCGATGCCGTCTCCCCCCACCTCCTTGAACCCCGACGAGATCACCACCAGGCCGGGGATGCCCTTGCGGGCGCACCCTTCGGCGACTTCCTGGACCAGCTCCTTGGGGACCACGATGATCGCCTGGTCCACCGGAGCGGGAACCGCTTCGATGTCCGGGTAGGCGGGAATGGCGCAGATCGCTTTGGCCCGGGGATTCACCGGATAGACCGCACCGGTGAACCCGCAGCGCACCAGGCTGGCCACGATTTCGTGGCCGATGGTGCCGGGCGTTCGTGAGGCTCCCACCACCGCCAGGCTCGCGGGTGCCAGAATGGGGCGAAGGGATCCGCTCACGGCGGCTGGCGCAGCAGGTCGGGGTACACGGGTTCCCACATCAACCCGCGCACCGCCGCGGCCACGTCCGGGGGGCGGGGCTGCCGGGCCAGCCCGGCGCTCCAGGCCACTTCGGCCACCGCGGCGGCCATCTGTTCACTCACCCCGCGGATGGCGGAGATCGGCGGATACAGCAGCCCTTCCTCCAGTGCCGCGGCCGAGACGGTGCCCGCGAGCACCCGCGCCGCCGTCTGGAACATCTGGTCGGTGACTCTCCGCGCACCCGCCACCAGCACCCCGAGCCCCAGCCCGGGGAAGATGTAGGCGTTGTTCCCCTGTCCCGGCACGAAGCGGCGGCCGTTCACGACCACCGGATCGAAGGGACTTCCGCTCGCGAACACGGCGCGCCCTTCGGTGTGGCGGTAGGCTTCCTCGGCGGTGCACTCCGAGCGCGACGTCGGGTTGGAGAGCGCGAAAATCACCGGACGCGGATTGAGCTCCGCCATGAGGCGAAGCACCTCGGGCGTGAACGCGCCTCCCTGGGTGGAAAGACCCAGCAGGGCGGTTGGCGCCAGGCTTCGCACCGCCTCGAGGAGCGTGGCCGCGGGCGGATGGGCGTGGGCATAGCGCCGCTTGTGCTCCGGTAATTCTCCCCGGCCGGAGACCACCAGACCTTTCGAATCCACCAACCAGCATCGCCGTCGGGCGTCGGCCTCGGTCATCCCCTCCTGCATCATGGCGCCGACCGCCAGGTCGGCGATGCCGGTTGCCGCCGAGCCGGCGCCCAGAAAGAGCAGCCGCTGCTCCCGGAGCGGAATCCCGGTCACTCGGGCGGCGGAATAGAGCCCGGCCAGCGCCACCGCCGCGGTACCCTGCACGTCGTCGTTGAAGGTACAGAGCCGGTCCCGATAGCGGGCCAGCAGGCCGAGCGCATTCTCGGTGGCGAAGTCTTCGAACTGGAGCAGGACGCCTGGAAAGACTTCATCGACCGCGCCAACGAATTCATCCAGCAGCGCCACATACTCCGCGCCCCGGACCCGGGACCGCGGAGATCCGATGTAGAGCGGATCGCTTCGCAGCGCGGCGTTGTCGGTGCCAACGTCCAGGGTGATCGGGAGGCACCAGGCCGGCGCAATCCCGGCGCAGGCGGTGTAGAGCGAGAGCTTGCCCACCGGGATGCCCATCCCGTTGGCGCCGACGTCGCCCAGTCCGAGGATCCGTTCTCCATCGGTGACCACGATGATCCGCACCCCGCGTTCGGGCCAGTTCTCGAGGATCCGGCGCACCCGACCCCGGTCCTCTGCCGCCACATACAGCCCGCGGGGCCGGCGGAAGATCGCTCCGAACTGCCGGCACGCCTCCCCCACGGTCGGGGTGTAGATCACCGGCATCATGGTCTCGAGGTGCCGCACCAGGATGCGATAGAAGAGGGTCTCGTTCCGGTCCTGCAGGCCGGTCAGGTAGATGTACTGATCCAGCGGGCTGCTCTGGCGGTGAAAGTTGTAGAGAATCCGCTCCTCCTGCTCCGCCGCCGTGAGCACCCGGGGCGGCAGCAGTCCCCGGAGGCCGAGCGCGTCGCGCTCCGCTTCGGTGAAGGCGGTGCCCTTGTTGCAGCGGGGATCGTGCAGCAGATCTTCCGCGCGGCGGTGGCGACGCTCCAGAAGGCGCTCCAGTGAGGGGAATGGCGGGCAATGTATGCTGACGGCAGGGGACCCGCTCCTCCCGGCCGGAGGACGGTCTGGCACCGGGCAAAACTACCGGCCGGAGCTGAACCGGGGATGAAGCCGGTGTGAGTGCCCGATCAGGCACGCCCCGGGCGGTGCCTGAAGGGCCCTTCAGCCTCGATTCCGGGTCCGCTCACCCCGTCCCGGCGATCCTTCTCCCGTCGAGAATACCGAGGCCTTCGATGACACCCGTGACCGCCGGGCTGGAACCGCACGAGGAGCGGATTGCCCACAAGCTGGGAAAACGGGAAGCAAAACTGCACCGCGATGCTACCCGCCCGCCCCGAAGCCTGGAGCGGTGGCGAATTCTCATGGACGTGGTGGATGAAGGAAGGCGGGTGGCCGATCTGGCCGATCACAAGGCGCGCTACGCCCTGGTCGTGATGGGAGCCCTCAACGCCGGGGTGTTCCTGGTCCTGTCACGGGCGCATCTCATTTCCGACCTTCCGCCGGTTCTCAAACCCGGGCTGATCGGAGTGCTGGTTGCGTACGCCGGGCTGTCCTGCCTCTTCGTCTACCACGCTATCGACTGCATCCGGCCCCGCTGGTTGCGGGATGCGGCCGGTCCGGGCGGAGCGGGGAGCCCGGCGCCGCTCGGCCTGCTGTACTGGGAATCGATCGGGCGTTACGAGGAGAAGGCCTATCGGAGCGCCTGGAACACCGTGCGGATGGACCAGCTCAACGGCGAGGTGGTGGTGATCTCCCATCACCTCGCCATTCTGATCGGGCACAAGTACCGCGCCCTGGACCGGCTCTACCGGGGCCTTGCGGTCCTGGTTATCCTGGCCGCGCTGCAGCTGCTGATGTACGGGGCCCTTGCCCTGGCAGGTTGATCCTCTCCACTCCCCGGTCTCCGCTTCCGCTTCCCGCCCTTTTCATCCCGCCTTCAGGACCGCTTCACGTACGCCCCCCTAGCATCGGGGACAGCGTTGCCCACGCTGCTCGCGCTGGCGGCGGCCCGGGCGGTCCTCCTGGTGCGGCGGCGGTCGCGCGCCCAGCGTACCCGGGAAGGATGAGTCCCATCCCCTTCCGCTCCGGCGTCTACATCGTTCCCACCAGCCGCCGGTACATCGAGCGCACCGTGTGGCTGGTGGCGGGGGATTGTCCTGCTGACCGGCACTTCGGCCGGCCCGGGCCGACGCCCGGGAATCTCTCGGTGGCCTCGCATCGCGATCGACGGATCTTCACCTGGCCGATAACGGAGATTTCAGGGCCGTTTCACGGTCGATTAAGGCTCGGGGCGAGAGATTGACGGCTGCCTGGAAACAGAATCAGGCATCCAGCGCAACCGGCTTCGGCCCAGGAGGGCACCATGAAACTCATGAAAGCAGCCCCAACCGATTTCGAGCGGGTCTTCGAGCGGTTCTTCGAGCCGACCTTCTGGCCCATGGGGACGCCCCGGAAACTCGAGGCGATGTGGGAGCCCACCCTCGATCTCTCGGAAACGGAGAAGGAATTCCTGGTCCGGCTCGAGGCTCCCGGCATGGCCCGGGATGACTTCGATGTGGACCTCGACCGCAACCTGCTGGCCATTTCCGGCAAGCGGGAGCTGCACAAGGAAGAGAAGGGCGAGGACTACCTCTGGCAGGAGCGCCAGGAAGGGCGCTTCCTCCGGACCATCCGGCTCCCCGCCGGCGTGCAGGAGAACAAGATCGAGGCGACCTACCTCGACGGCATCCTGACCATCAAGCTGCCCAAGGCGGTCGAGACGCCCAGGACCAAGGTCACCATCAAGTAGCGGGGAAGAGAGGAGGGAAGCGGATCATGTTTCGCTCGATACTGGTACCACTCGACGGAACCCGCTTCGCGGAGGCGGCGCTCCCGCCGGCGGCCCGGCTGGCTCGCAGGGCGCTGGGCCGCCTCCACCTCCTGCTGGCCCATCAGCCCACCCTGGCTCTGGTAGGCCCCGGGGAACTCGCCGCGCCCCACCCCGGCCTCGACCGTGCCCAGCTCGATCAGGAGGAGAGTTACCTCGCCATCGTCGCGGCGAGCGCCTGTGAAGCGGGCGTCGGGACGGTCACCCTGGGCCAGGCGGTCGGCCCGGCGGGCGACGCCATCTGCGAGGAGGCCGACCGGATCGAGGCCGACCTGATCGTCATGGCCACCCATGGGCGGAGTGTCCTGGGACGGTTCTGGCTGGGCTCGGTATCGAGTCACGTGGTGCGCGATGCCGGCGTCCCGGTGCTCCTGGTGCACCCCAACCGGGAGGAATCCGTGCTCCAGCGGGATGCCGGGGCGGGGATTCTGGTGGCGCTGGATCTGTCATTGTTCGCGGAGGCGATTCTCGAGCCGGTGATGGATCTGGCCAACCTGCTCCAGGCCCACGTCACCCTGCTCCATGTGGTGGAGGCCAACTACCACGCGGTGGATCCGCTGACGCCCTACCCCCTGGATCAGGACCGGACCGTCACCGACGTCCGCCGGGCCGACGCCCAGCGGCGCCTGGATAACGTTGCCGACCGGCTCCGGGCCCGGGGACTCTGCGTCTCGGCACGGGTGACCATCGCCCCCAATGCCGCCGTGGAAGTGCTGGAAACGCTCGAGCTGCGGAAGTATGACCTGCTGGCCATGACCACCCACGGGGCCGGAGGCCTGCGCCACCTCCTGAGCGGGAGCGTGGCGGACAAAGTGATCCGGTCCGCCGGCAAGCCGGTACTGGTGCTCAGGCCCTGGCGTCCGAGCGCGGTTCAGACGCCGCGGCGTGCCTGAGGCAGAATCCGACTCCCCGCACCGTCTCGATCGCTTCGGCCGTCGTCGCGCGGGCCAGCTTCCGCCGCAGATTCCCCACGTGGACATCCACCACATTGCTCTCCGGATCGAAATGCATGTCCCAGACCTTCTCGAGCAGTGTGGTGCGGCGGACCACCTCCTCGGGGTGGAGGAGGAAATACTCCAGCAGCTGGAATTCCTTGGCGGTCAGGTCCAGCTTCTTGCCCCCCACCGTGGCGAAGTGCTTGAGCCGGTCGAGCGCGATGTCGCCGAATTGGAGGACCTCCATTCGTTCGGCGCCGCCCCGCCGGACCAGCGCCCGCATCCTGGCGAGCAGCTCCTCGAACCGGAACGGCTTCGAGAGATAGTCGTCGGCGCCGGCATCCAGGCCCCGCACCACGTCCTCCGCGGCATCCCGCGAGGTCAGCATCAGGATCGGGGTGTTCCGCCCCTCCCGCCGCAGCTCGGTGGCCACCTGAAACCCGTTCTTCTTGGGGAGCATGACGTCGAGCAGGATCACGTCATACTCGTACACGTGCGCGAGCATGGTGGCCTCGTCGCCGTCGGGAGCCACATCCACCACATGGCCCTCCTCGGTGAGCCCCTGCTCGATGAACCCGGCGACCTTCCGGTCGTCCTCCACGACGAGAACTTTCATGAGACCAACCTAGGGCGGGAAGGTTGATGACTCTGAAAAGTAAGTCTGAAGACTTCTTCAGGAAGGGATGGCCGGCAGCGTCAATATGAAGCTCGCCCCCCCCTCGGGGCGGTTGACCCCGGTCAGGTCCCCGCCCAGCAGGCGGGCCAGCCGGCGGGAAAGGGGCAGTCCGAGCCCATGCCCTTCGCGTTCCTCGCCCGCCTGGGTGAAGTACACATCGAAAATGCGCTCGGTGTTCTCGCCTTCGAACCCGGGTCCCTGGTCGTCCACGGTAAACACGACGTGGGCGTCACTGGTGGTTACCCCGATCCGGACCACGCCGCCTCCGGGCGAATGCCGGACCGCATTCCGGAGCAGATTGACCAGGATCTGCTCCACCCGGTGCGAATCGGTGCGGCAGAGAATCCCGGTGCCGGGAGGATCGGCAACGATCCGGATGTCGCGCTCCTCCGCCGAGGGCGTGATCCGCTGGACTGCGCCCCGCACTACGCTGCCGCACTCGATGTTCCGCATGACCGGCTTGAGGCGGTCCTCGTCCAGCCGGCTCAAATCGAGCAGGTCGCTGATCAGCGCCACCGCCTGCTCGGCCGAATCAAGAATCTCGTAGGCGGCCCGGGGGACTTCGAGGCGGTCTTTGCGGCGCACCAGGATCTCGGCCCAGCCGTACACCGCGGCGAGCGCGTTGCGCAGCTCGTGATTGACCATCGCAAAGAACCGCTCCCGGGAGCGATGCAGCTGCTGCACCTCCTCCAGCAGCAGGCTCTGGTCGGTGTGGAGGCGGGCGTTTTCCACCGCGGTGGCAATGGCGATGGCAAGCAGCACGGCCAGATGCTCGTCCTCGTTGCTGAACTCGCCGCCGCCGATTTTCTCGGTGAGATACAGCTCGCCGATGACCTCGCGGGGGGACCGGATCGGCACCCCGAGGAAGGAGCGCATCGGGGGATGATGGGGAGGGAATCCCGCCGAATCGGGGTGCGCGGTCAGATCGGCCAGCCGGATCGGCCGGCCCTCCCGGATCAGCAGGCCGAGAATGCCGCGTCCGATGGGGCGGTCGCCGATCCGGAGCTGCTCCTCTTCCGTGAGCCCCGCGACGGTAAAGCTCTCCAGCGACTGCCGGTCGGGGCCGAGCATGCCGACGGCGGCATAGCGCGCTCCCAGCAGCTCGGCCGCGAGCCGGGCAACCCGCTCCAGAACCGATTCGAGGTGCAGCTCCGAGACCAGCCCGGGGAACTCGCGCACCAGGCGCTCGATCCGGAGTTGCGGGTTCTCCTGGTCTGGGGGCATGGGGGCATTCTAGCGCCCTCCCTCGCCTCACGGCAGCTTCACCCCGGCTTCATGACCCCCGTCGCATTCTCCCCTCAAACCTCCTTCAGCGGGGAGAACCGGAGTGGGGATGAGGCGCCTTCTGGCCGCCACCGACGATTCACCGCAGGGTGATCACGCCTTCTGCATCGGGAAGCAGCTCGCTGTCCTTTCGGGCGCCGAGCTCGCGGTGGTCCGGGTTCGTGAGCCGGCTGCCCGGCCTGATCCGGAGCGCCCGGCGGTGCCCTGCCTGATCGACGCGGCCGCCCAGACTTTCCGGAGGGACGGGGTGGCCGGGGTGGAGATTACCCGCTGCGCGGAGCAGTGGAATGCGGATCTGCTCCTGCTTGGCCGGCGGAATCCCACCGGAATCGGCCGGACCACCGACATGGTGCTCCGCCGCCGCCACGGTCCCACCCTGGTGGTGCCCCGGCGCGTGACCAGGCTCGCGCGGGTGTTGTACGCCCTCGACGGCAGTGAGCGGGGCCTCCGGATTCTGGAGGGCGACCGCAACTTCCCGGCGGTGAGCGGCGCCAGCGCAATGTCGTTGTGCGTGCTGCCCCCGGAGCCGGCCCACGCCGGACTGGGTCCCGCCTGGCATCACCCCCGCCGGACCAGGGTCGAAGCGGCGATGGAACGGCGTCCCGACCTGGGCGGCCTCGCTGCGCTCACCATACGCTGGGGCGATCCGGTGCGCGAAGTCCTGGATCATCTCGTCGCAAACGCCGCGGACCTGCTCGTCCTCGGTCTCCGGCA
>DATFGC010000565.1:0-7012 GCA_035249765.1 Gemmatimonadales bacterium
AATTTCTTTCGGGCAGCCTCGCGGGCCTCGGCGGGATCCATTCCGCGGGCCAGGTAATGCTGCTCCCGCATATCGAGATGGAAGCGAAGCTCCTCCTCGACGTCCGCGTCCACATCGGGCCCGAAGAACCGGAGATAGCGCCGCCAGAGCGGCTCTTTCGGGGTGCCCATCAGGCCCGGGCCGGCTTGAGGGAGGCGGGGGCGTCGAGCGCCGCGAAGACCGCCCGGGCGTAGCGGGTCCAGGTCGCCGATTCCGCCTTGAGCGCCTGGCGCCCGGCAACGGTCAGGGCGTAGTACTTGGCTCGACGATTGGTTCCCGAGAGGCCCCACTCGGCCTCGAGGAGCCCGCGCTCATCCAGGCGGTGCAGGGCGGGGTAGAGCGACCCCTCCTCGATCTGGAGGGTGTCTCCGGTCACCCGCTCGATCCACTCGGCCACCGCGTATCCGTGGGCCGGGCCCCAGCTCAGGGCCTTGAGGATCAGGAGGTCGAGGGTTCCGCGGAGGACATCGAGAGACTGCGACATGGGCGCTCCCTAGGAGTTCTAGGGATAAACTGGTGTCACTTCCCTAGAAAGTCAATGGGAAGGCAATGGGGAATGGGCAATCGGCAATGGGAGACCGCCTATGCCCACTGCCTATTGCCCACTCCCTATTGCCTAGGCAGCGGATTCGGCATCTCCGCCAGCACATACGCCATGACCGCCATGGCCGCGACGTTCTCGGCCAGCTCCCGGGGATCGATCTTGTCGACGTTGTCGGCCTCGGTGTGATGGTACCAGAAGTAGCGGGAGCCATCCACCAGGTGGGCCAGCCCGGGGACGCCCAGCTGCATGATCGGTCCGATGTCCGCCCCTCCGCCGCCGACAAACACGGTATCGGCGCCGAGGGGGCGGAGCAGCCGGCCGATCTGCCGCACCACCGCGTACGCCGGCCCGCTGCCGGTGAACCCGAAGCCCCGGAACTTGAAGGTGCCGCCGTCGGACTCGATCGCGGCGACGTGCTTGTCCAGCTCCGCCCGATGGGCATCCCGGTAGGCGTTGCCGCCCCGGAGCCCATTTTCCTCGTTGGTCCACCCGACCACCCGGATGGTACGGCGGGGCCGGAAACCGAGCTTCTGGAGGAGACGGACCGCTTCCCAGGCGATGACCACGCCGCCGGCGTCGTCCATGGCGCCGGTGCCCACGTCCCAGGAATCGATATGCCCGCCGAATACCACGACTTCGTCGGGCTTCTCCCGTCCCGCCAGCTCCCCGATCACGTTGCGGGAGAGGACGTCGGGCAGCATCTGGGCCTCCATCTCCAACCGGACCACGATCTTCTGGCCCCGCTGCTGCATCCGCCGCAGCATCGCGGCGTCTTCCATCGCGATCGCCGCGCCGGGGATCCGGGGCACCGTGGAATCGTAGGGCTGCATGGAGCCGGTATGGGGCGTCTTCATTCCGAACGGACCGACCGAACGGAGCAGCATGGCCACCGCGCCGACCCGTGCGGCTTCCACCGCGCCGATTCCGCGGTAGCGCACGGTCTGGCCGTAGGTAGTGAAGGGCACGTCGAACAGCACAATCTTGCCCCGGGCGGATGCCGCCTTCGCCTTCAGATCGTCGAAGCTGGTGACCACCAGCACCTCGGCCTGGATCCCGCCCCTCGGAGTGCCGACGCTCTGCCCGAGGCCGAGCATGGGCAGCCTGGCGTAACGGGGCTCGAGCAGCTCGGCGGACTCGTGTCCCCGGACCCAGCGGGGAACCATCACCGGCTCGCCCCGGACGTTCTCCAGGCCCTCGGCCTTCATCCGGGCCAGCATCCAGTCGATGGCGCGCTCCAGGGACTCGCTTCCCGAAAACCGATGCCCGAATCCGTCGGTCAGCTCCGCCAGCTTGTTCCACGCCGCGCTGTCGGCCAGGGCGGCGGCGATGATCCGGTCGGCGGCGGCCTGGTATTCCCGCTCCAGGGGCGTCGGAGCTGGAGACCGCCGGGGCTGGGCGTGCAGGTGAGATGCGGGGATGAGGACGAGGAGGATCAGCAACTTGCGCATGCGAGGTCCTTGTTCGGAGGCAAAACGGCAAAGGCACGGTGGCAAGGAGGCAAGGAAAACTCAGGCGTCCATGGCCGCCAGCATCCTCTTGTTGGCGACGAGACGGTATCCGACCCGGAGGTATTCCTCGACTTCGTCCCAGTCGAATGGGCCGTCAGTGTACAGCGACACCCACCCCTGGTGGGCCGAGTAGGGGGTCAGCACGAATTCGGGACGCTCCACCAGCTCGGCCTGCAGAAGTGGCGTCACCTTCATGCTGATGGAGGGACGCTCATGGGTGCGGTCCACGCATCCGAAGAGCTTCTTCCCCGCGGTGAAGTGCGGCCGCCCCCACTTGATGGACTCCGCCACTTCCGGCCAGCCGAGACAGATCCGGCGGACCCGGGCGAGGACCCGGCGGTCGATCTTCACCAGAGGGTGCATACAAGACGGTAAGACGCAAGGACGCAACGACGCAAGGTACCGGCCTGTCCCCGGACTCTCTTTGCGTCTTTGCGTCTTTCCGTCTTTGCGTCTTATTTGCAACCTATCGGACCCGGGCAACGTCATAGGGAGGTCCGATTCCGTCACTCGAGAATGCGAGTTCTTTCATGCCGCTCTACCGGTTGCGTCCGGCACCCGTCGTGGTCCTGCTTGGTATCCTGCTGGCGGCGCCGGTGGCGGCCCGGCAGGCGACCCCCGTGCCCGCCGGGCCGGCGCAGACCGGCGAGGCCATTCGGGTCTTCCTGGACTGCAACACCTTCTGCGACTTCGATCACATTCGGCGGGAGATCACCTACGTCAACTGGGTCCGGGACCGGACCGACGCCGACGTGCACCTCATCATTACCTCGCAGACCACCGGCGGCGGCCGGGAGTATGTGCTGCGATTCATCGGGCTCCGGAGCTTTCAGGCCTCGGATGACGAGCTCCGCTTTTCCACCCAGCAGACGGATACCGACGACGATGTCCGGCGCCGCCAGACCCAGCGGATCGGCCTGGGGCTGACCCGGTATGCCGCCCGTGGCGCCCTCGCCGATCGTCTGCAGGTGAGCTACACCGCGCCGGCCGGGGCGACCGCCGGCCAGACCCAGCAGCCGAAGGACCCCTGGAACCTGTGGGTCTTCGAGATCGGCATGCGGGGCTATTTCTCGGCCGAGTCCCGGCAGAAGGAAAGCCATCTCAACGGGTCGGTGGAAGTCTCCCGGATCAGTGAGAAATGGAAATTCCGGAGCGAGATCGAGGCGCGCCGGAGTCACAGCACCTTCACCCTCGAGGACGAACAGGAGTTCAAGAGCAGAACGAGTGAATACGGCTGGGAGGGACTCTTGATCCGCAGCCTTTCCAGACACTGGTCGCTCGGCCTGGAAACCATGGCGGGACGCTCCACCCGGGAAAACTACGACCTGCTGCTGAAGGTGGAGCCGGGCATCGAATACAACCTGTTTCCCTACGACCAGTCCTCCCGCCGCCAGTTCGTGTTCATCTATTCGGCGGGGCTCAACTACGGGAACTACCGCGATTCGACGATCTTCAACCGGTTGTCGGAGTCGCGCCCCATCCATCGGTTCACCATCGCCGGTGCGGCAACCCAGCCGTGGGGGAGGCTCGAATCCCGGCTAGTGGCGTCGACCTACCTCGATGACTGGTCGAAGAACCGGATCTCCCTGTTCGGGTTTGCCGAAGTGCGCATCGTCCGGGGGCTGAGCCTCAACGTTTATGGGAGCTACGCCAGGATCCGGGACCAGCTGGCGATCCCCAAGGCGGACATTCCCGACGAGGAGATTCTGCTCCGGCTTCGGGAGCTGCAGACTTCCTACCGCTGGGATTTCGAGCTGGGTCTGAGCTACACCTTCGGGTCCAAGTTCTCCAACATCGTCAACCCGCGATTCAATCAGTCACCAGGAAGCTAAGAGCTCCGCTGTCGGCTATCGGTCAAGCGATCAGTCAGGGGTTCTTCCCGTTGACCCTTGACCGGTGACCGTTGACGCTGTTCATCTCAACACTCTCTCCGACAACCCAATCCCCCGCACCAGCCGGGCGAAGCGGGGGTGTTGCCGGAGCCGGTCGAAGATCGGAGTGAGCAGCGGCTCCGAGGAAAACATCGGGTCATGATCCCGCACCGCGGCCTCGAGCCGGTCCAGCGCTTCGTCGGGGTTGCCCAGCCCGATGTGGATCCGGGCGATCGCGGCCTGGGCCCCGGGGCGTCCCGGGTCGCGCAGCAGCCGGGTGAGCAGGGCGCGCGCCTTGGGGGTCTGCCCCAGCACCGCGTGGGAATAGCCCAGCATCCCGATCACCTGGGGATTGGCGGGCTCGAGCTCCAGCGCGCCGGCCAGCGAGAACACCGCGTCGAAGGGGCGCTCGGCATACAGGTACGCGGCGCCGAGGAGCAGGCGGAGGGCCGCCTGACCCGGCTCCAGGTCCACGGCCCGCCGGGCAATGGTGATGCCGCTGTCCACCCGTCCCGTCAGCACCAGCACCAATCCGTGCAGTCCCGCCACGATGGCCGAATGGGGCTCCAGCCGGGCGGCGGTGCCGAGCTCCCGCGCCGCGCCCTCGAAATCGCCGTTGAGCAGCAGATTCTCCCCATACCACTGCCGGGCCAGCGCGAAATCCGAATCCATGGCGACCGCGCGCTGGAGGTCGGCCGCGCCGTCGGCCCAGCGCCAGAGCTCGTCATAGACATTGCCGCGTGACGCCCGAGCCACCGCCGACATCGAATCCAGTGCCACCGCCCGCTCGGCGAACGGCAGCGCCCGGCTGAGCGCCGCTTCGGGCGCCATTCCCGAGTACAGCGGCATGACGGCGTAGACATCGGCCAGGCTGGCAAAGACCGGAGCCGCGAGGGAGTCGAGCGCGGCCGCCTCCTGAAAGCGCTGGAGCGCGATCTGTAGCCCGTCGCCCCGGCGGCGGAAAGCATGCAGGCCCTGGAGATAGAGATCGTAGGCCTCCGGGTTCCGGAATCCGGCGACCGAGCGGAGACTCGTGGTGGAGAGCCGGCCGAAACGTTTCGACAGCGCCTGGGCGGCCTCGTTGGCGATGGTTTCCTGCATGCCCACCAGATCCCGGACCGGTCCGCTCAGCCTCCTGGTATAGAGCTTTTTCCCGTTACCGGCCTCGACCAGCGACACCTCGGTAGTGAGCTCGGAGGCGCTCCGGGTAACCCGGCCTTCGAGCAGAGTGGTGACGTTGAGCTCGCGGCCGATCTCTTCCATCGCAGGCCGCTGGCTGCGGTAGCGTTCGGCTCCGCTGCGCGGAGTAACCCTGAGGGTCGGGATGCTGGCCAGCATGCCGGAGATTCCGCTGGTCAGTCCCTCGGCGAGGTATGCCCCGCTGCTGTCAGGGCTCTGGTCGGTGAACGGGAGCACTACCAGCGACGCCCCGCCCGATCCCCCTTCCGGAGACGGCCCGTTTCCGGGCTTGAGCAGGATCACGATTACCGCCAGCAGTGCCAGGCCCACCGCGACAATGCCTCCTGCTGCGAGCCGGCGCCGCCGGCGCTCGGCACGGAGCGGGACCGTAGGTGTCCGGCGGCCCACCGCATGCTCGTCGCTCAGCAGCGCGGGGTCGTCGAGGGTCGCGAGAATCACCCCGGCATCGGCGGGACGGTCGACCGGCTCCTTCTGCAGGCAGGCGGTCACCAGCCGGGCCAGCCGTACCGGAACATCGGGACGGATCGATTCCAGCGGCTCGGGTGGCTCGCTGAGCTGGGCGGCTAGCAGCGCGCGGGGAGTGGTCTGCGCGAAGGGAACCCGGCCGGCCAGCATCTCGTAGGCCATCACCCCGATGGCGTAGAAGTCGGCCCGGAAATCCATGTCGGGATCGCCGGCCAGCTGCTCGGGCGCCATGTACATCGGGGTACCCACCGTATAGCCCTCGCGGGTGAGGGTGCCCCCGCGGGGCGGGCGCTGGGCCATGCTGAGCGCCTTGGCGATCCCGAAATCGGTGATCATCGCCGCGCCGCCGGAGAGCAGCACGTTGTCGGGCTTGATGTCGCGGTGCATGATGCCGCGCTCATGCGCATAGGCGCAGGCCCGCGCCACGTCGCGCAGGACCGCGACGGTCTGCTGGGGCGAGATCGCCCCGGCGCGCTCCAGCAGGGTCCGCAGCGACTCGCCGTCGATGAACGGCATGATGTAGTAGGGGAGCCCTTCGACCTCTCCCGCGGCGAGAATGCCGACGATGTTGGGATGCTGGAGCGCGGCCACGGTGCGGATCTCGCCCCGGAACCGCTCCGCGCTCACCCCTTCGGAGCGCTCCGGGGGGAGGACCTTGACGACCACGCGGCGATTGAGGGCGACGTCGAGCGCGACGAACAGGTGCGCCATTCCCCCGCCGGGGAGCTCGCGCTCGATGGCGAAGCTGCTGCCGAGCACCCGCTGGAGAGAATCCTGTAGGGTCACGCTGTCTCCCAGATGTCCGGGCGCCCCTGGCCGGATGCTCTCGGGCCACTCCTTCTCTGACGTGTGAAGCACCGAAACAGTTGCATCATAACAGGATAGCCTCTGGCCCCGGGGGCCTGCCGGTATAGATTATCGCCCATGGGACCGGCGATCGAAACCCGGGCGCTTAAGAAGATCTACCCGGCGCCCGCGGTGCGGCGGCGTGGTCCCACCGGACCGCAGCTGGCCCCCGGTCCGCCTCCCACCCAGTCAGCCCCTCCGGGCGCCCGGGAAATCGTGGCCCTGAACGGACTCGACCTCGCGGTCCAGCCGGGGGAGTTTTTCGGTCTCCTGGGCCCCAACGGGGCCGGAAAAACCACCACCATCGGGATCCTCACCACCCGGGTCCGGCCCACCTCCGGCAGCGCCGCGGTGGCCGGGATTGATGTGGTGGCCAATCCGGTCGGCGTCAAGCAGCGGATCGGCGTGGTGCCCCAGCGGCCCAACCCGGACCGCCAGCTCACCGCGGTGCAGAATCTCCTGTTTCATGCGGCCTATTTCGGGATTCCGCGGACCGTTTCGGAGCCGCGGGCCCAGGCGCTGCTCGACCGGCTCGAAAT
>DATFGC010000566.1:0-2373 GCA_035249765.1 Gemmatimonadales bacterium
GTGATAGGTGCCGACCTCATCCTCGGGGGCCCAGAAGCCGAGCTGCTGGGTCCAGCGCGCCATTCCCAGCCTCCGGCCCCGCAAGGTGAGGAACCCCGCGGCCCGGCCGGTCAGCACCCCGAGTTTGCGGAGGTCGCTGAGACCGCGGAAGGCCTGGGTCCTCCGCACCGCGACGATCCGCCGGGCGCTGCCCGGCCCGATGCCGGGAACCCGAACCAGCTGGGGGTAGGAGGCGGTGAGCACCTCCACGGGATAGCGCTCCGGGTGGGCCAGCGCCGAGGCGGCCTTCGGATCGAGCCCCAGCGACAGATTCCCTCCGGACTCGTACACCACCTCATCGGTCGAGAATCCGTAGTCGGTGAGCAGGTGGGCCGCCTGGTAGAGGCGGTGCTCCCGAAGTGCGGGGGCGGCCTCCACGCTTTCCATCGGGGTGCGGGCGATGGGCCGAAACGCGCTGAAGTGGGGATGGTGCACTCCCCCGTCCCTCCTGAGGCCGGCAACCGTCTCGACCAGCGTGCGGTCGGTTTCCCGCGTCGCGCCCACCACGAACTGCATGGTGACCCCCGAGGCGCCGCCGGGACGGAGCGGATCTGCCGGCCGGCCCTGAGCCCGGGCCTCCCTCTCCCGGACCACGAGGCTCCGCACCCGCTCGAAGTTGGCCCGGGTAGTGGACCAGCTCTTATCGGGCGCGATCTGGGCCAGGGTCGCACCGCAGGCTGCCTCGAAATTGAGCGAGACTCGGCTGGCCAGGCTGGTCAGCCGCTCGATCTGGGCGTCGTCGGCTCCGGGAACCAGCTTGACGTGGATGTACCCGGCGAAGCGATGGCGGAGCCGTAACAGCTCCAGGGTCTTGATCAGCTCGTCGGTGACGTGGGTGGGGCGGCCCGGGATGCCGGTGGTGATGAAGAGTCCCTCGCACCAGCCTCGTGCCACCGAGCCCAGGAAGATGCGCACCAGCTCTTCCGGCTTGACCAGGGTGCGGGGCAGCTCGCGGTCCCGCCGCATCGGACAGTAGTGGCAATTAAAGCTGCAGGCGTTGGTCATCAGGACCCGGAGCAGTTTAGTGCGCTGACCGGGGCCGGTGCGGAGATCCCGGATGTTGAGCGGCCCGAGGGACCCGGCCGCCCCGGCATGGCGGAGCCGGGGCGGGGGAGGTCGTCCGTCGCGGTCGTCCCCCGCCAGCGACATCAGGATGGAGAGTTTTTGCTCGAGGTCGGCAACAGCCACAGGACGCCTCCTGAAGTCCAGCCTGAGACACTATACCCGAACAAATACCGAAATACAAGAGGGCGGTTGCCTGACCCCTGACCGCTGACCACTGACCTCTGACCACTCAAGGGCCCAGATTCCAGGAAATGCTTTCCACAATCACGAGGCTGTGGGCCCACCTCGCCTGGGCCGATGGGATTCTGCTTGACGCGCTTCGGGCCGGGCCCGGTCCCGAGGCGGCGGTTCGGGAGTACGCCCACATTCTGGGAGCCGAAGAGGTATGGCTGGCCCGGCTGGAGCAACGGCCCTCGCGGACCCCCGTGTGGCCCGATCTCCCGCTCGACCAGCTGGAGTCGCTGGCCGGCCTGCTGCAGCAGGACTATCGCGGCTTCCTGGAGCGGCTCCACGACCGGGCCCTGGAACGGGTGGTGGCCTACACCAACACCGCGGGCAAGTCATTCGAGAACTCGATCCAGGACATCCTGCTCCACGTCGCCCTGCACGGCCAGTATCACCGCGGCAAAGTGAATCTCCTCCTGCGACAGGGAGGGCAGCCTCCGGCGCCGGCCGATTACATCGCCTACATTCGCGGGGTCCCGGCCGCCCGAACCGGCCCGGCGAGGTCCCCATCCCCATGAGGAAGAATCGCGAGCGGTTCCTGGTCGCCGGCTTCGCCCTGATCCTGCTCCTGTTCATTGTGCTGGTCTTTCTGATGCGTGGCTCGGTGGGGCGGGGAGGCCGCTAGCCGCCTCGCGCTTGCGTTCCGCTCGGTTCATGCATATGCATCTATCGTGAATCCCCACCACGCGGCCGCCCGGCTCATGGCCGAGCAGTGCCTCTGCTTTCGGGCCCGTCGGGTATCCCGCGCGCTGACCCGGAGGTACGACGAGGCCCTCCGTCCCCTGGGCATTCAGGCCACCCAGCTCACCCTGCTCAACGTGATCGCGCTGAGCGGGGAGCAGGGCGGCCCGATGAGCGCGACGGCCGAGGTCCTCGCCATGGACGGCACCACGCTGTCCCGCAACCTGCATCCTCTGGAGAAGGCGGGGCTGGTCCGGGTGACCCGGGACCCCGCCGACCGCCGGGTGCGCATCGCGCTGCTCACCCCCGCCGGCCGGCGGCTCATCCAGCAGGCGCTGCCGCTCTGGCGGCGGGCCCATCGTG
>DATFGC010000567.1:0-2744 GCA_035249765.1 Gemmatimonadales bacterium
CATCGCCGTGACCCGATCGCGCGCGGCTTCCCACATTTGTCCGGGGCCCAGGCGCGGGTACCGGAATTCATTGATCAGGCTCTTGATCGCGGTGGGGCGCTTGGTCAGCGCGGCGGCCGAGATGATCGCGCGGGCGAGGGAGAGCCCCTGGATCCGCTGGGCCGCCCATTCCGCCCGGACTTCGGTGCAGGGAATCCCCCAGACTTTCTCCGTGTAGGTCTTGAAGAAGATTTCGTACAACCGCTTGCCGAACCGGTTGGTCACCCACTCTTCGAAGTTCTCCTCGACCGGCGTGGGATACAGCCGGGCGTGGGCATAGCTCCCCACGATCCTGAGTGCGTTCCAGATTCCCAGTCCGCGAAGGGCGTTGGCGGCCTTGAGGGGATAGTCGAAGTACTTCCCGCCATAATGAATCCGGGACATCCGCGGCACCGAGATGAACTCGTCACCCAGAAGCTCCTCCCAGAGCGCCTGGACCGGCTCGATCTTGGTGAAGAAGCGATGGCCGCCGATATCGAAGCGGTAGCCCTTGTATTGGGCGGTGCGCGAGATCCCCCCGACGATGTCGTCGCCTTCCAGCACGGTGACTTCAACCCCCTGCTTGGAAAGCAGATAGGCCGCCGTCAGGCCCGCCGGACCGGCGCCGATCACGACCACCCGGTCGCCCGGGCGGAGCGGTTCTACCGTGCGGGGTGCACCACCGCTTTCTTCAGTCACCAATACCGGGCTCGCCATCCAAGCCTTCGTTTGATTGTGCAGTATCCGGGACGGGTATTGTTGCGGCTCAGCAACACTTTTCCGGTGGTTTGCCTTCGAACCGCTCGGACTTCCATCAAAGCTACGGGATTCATTGCCTTTTTGTCAGGAAGCGTGCCAGGGCAGTCCTGAACCACGCCTATTCCTCCGCGTTTTCTGCCAGCGCCTTGATGGTGCGCCAGGCCTGGGTGACTTCATCGAAGAAGGCAAACTCTTCCTTCAGCCTGGTCACGATGCCGGGATCGGCCAGCGTGGTGGTGTCGCCCAGGGCGCGGCCCTCCGCGATGTCCTTGAGCAGGCGGCGCATGATCTTGCCGCTGCGGGTCTTGGGCAGGTCGCCGCTGAAGAAGATGGCGTCGGGCCGGGCGATGGCACCGATCTTCCGCACTACGTGATCCTTGAGGTCATCCTTCAGCTCGGTCGTCGCGGCATGGCCCTCCTTGAGCGTGACAAACGCCGCCAGGGCCTGGCCCTTGAGCTCGTGGGCCCGGCCGACCACCGCGGCTTCGGCCACGCTCGGGTGGTCCACCAGCGCGCTTTCGACCTCCATGGTTCCGATCCGGTGCCCCGCCACATTCAGCACGTCGTCCACCCGCCCGAGTATCCACCAGTAGCCCTCGGCATCCACCTTGGCACCGTCGCCGGCGAAGTACCGCCCGGGAAACCGGCTCCAGTAGGTATCGCGGTAGCGCTGGTCGTCGCCGTAGATGGTTCGCAGCATCCCGGGCCACGGCTCGGTCAGGGTGAGGTAGCCGCCGCCCACTTCGAGCCGGGTCCCGTCGCTATCCACCAGCTCGGCGGTGACCCCGGGGAAGGGAATCGTGGCCGAGCCGGGTTTGGTGGTGGTGACGCCGGGCAGGGGAGTGATCATGATCCCGCCGGTCTCGGTCTGCCACCAGGTGTCCACGATGGGGCAGCGACCCCCGCCGATGTGCTCGTGATACCACATCCAGGCTTCGGGGTTGATCGGCTCGCCCACCGATCCCAGGAGGCGGAGCGAGGAGAGGTCGTGCCGGGCGGGATGCTCGACGCCCCATTTCATGAACGCCCGGATCGCGGTGGGCGCGGTGTAGAGAACGCTTACCCCATTCCGCTCGATCATGCTCCAGAAGCGGTCTCGCTCGGGCCAGTCGGGAGCCCCCTCGTACATGAACACGGTCGCGCCGTTGGCCAGCGGTCCGTACACCACGTAGGAATGACCGGTGACCCAGCCGATGTCGGCGGTGCACCAGAACAGGTCCTCCTCCCGGAGGTCGAAGACGTATCTGGTCGTCGCGGCGGCCTGGGTCAGGTACCCGCCGGTGGTGTGGACGATGCCCTTGGGCTTTCCAGTGGTGCCCGAGGTATACAGGATGAAGAGCAGGTCTTCCGAGTCCATCTCCTCGGGCAGGGCGGTCAGGGGGGCGTCCTCGAGGAGGCGATGCCACCAGTGGTCCCGGCCCTCCTGCATTTTCGCAAAGGCTTCGTCGCCCTCGGCGCCGGGGCGCCGGCGCACCACCAGGACATGGCGAATCGAGGGGCAGCCCGCCAGCGCCTCGTCGGCGAAGCGCTTGAGGGGGACCACCTGGCCCCGACGGTACCCCGCGTCGGCGGTGATGAGGGTGGTCGCCTGGGCATCGTTGATCCGGTCCCGGAGGGATTCGGCGGAAAACCCGCCGAAGACGACGGAGTGCACCGCGCCGATCCGGGCACAGGCGAGCATGGCGATGGCCGCCTCGGGGATCATCGGCAGGTAGATCGCCACCCGGTCGCCCCGGGCGACGCCGAGCCGGCGGAGCGCACCGGCGGCGCGATTGACCTCACGGGAGAGCTCCCAGTAGGTCAGGGTGCGCCGGTCGCCCGGCTCCCCCTCCCAGATCAGGGCCGCCTTGTTCCTCCGGGGGGTCGACAGGTGCCGGTCGAGGCAATTGACCGAGACGTTGAGCTTCCCTCCCGCGAACCACTTCGCGTGCGGAGGCGTCCACTCCAGGACGGAGGACCAGGGCTTA
>DATFGC010000568.1:0-4443 GCA_035249765.1 Gemmatimonadales bacterium
ACCTCGTCCCGCACCGGGAAGGGCCGCCCCGGCTCGGCGGTGAACATCGCTTCGATCGCGTAGGCGTCTTCCTCCAGGGCAATCGCGCGATAGTGAAATCCGGCGGCGGCCCATCCCCGCAGATAGCGGTTGACGAACCCCTCGAGTCCCAGAACCTCGTATTGCACCACGTGCACCAGCTCATGGAAGAGCAGGCGCTGCCAGGCGCGGCCCGACCCGGCCGCTCCGGGGTCGATGAGGATGGTGTCGCCGTAGGTGATGCCGGCGAAGTGCGGGAGCGGGAGCGTGGCCCGGCACACCCGGACCCGGGCGAGGAGCCGGGGATCGAACCAGGCCGAGAGCCAGGCGACGTCCGGCTCCGCGATCGGGATGCCCCGGGGGTAGTACCGGTTGCGCCGGTTCCTGACCCAGGCGCGGGCGGCGCGAAGGATCACGACGGGAGCGGGCGCGGGGGAATGACCGGCAGCACGACGTGCGAAGCGCGCCCCGTCTCGAGGTAGATCCGGTTGGTTGCCGGCCGTCGCGAGCGGGAGCGCCCCTCGGGTTCACCGGTGTTCGGATTGGCGTCGAAGTGGGGAAAGTTGCTGCTGGAGATGTCGAGCCGGATCCGGTGTCCCCGCACGAAGCGGTTGCTGGTGGGAAACGCTTCGATTCGGACCTGGTACACCGAGCCCGGGACCATCAGCTCGGGCCGTTCCCAGGAGCGGCGGTAGCGAGCCCGGAGAATGCCGTCGGTCAGGTTCATCGCGAATCCCGAGGGATAGTCGGCATTCGGCGGGTACACATCGATGAGCTTGGCTGTGAAGTCGGTATCCGGCGCGCTGGAGGACACCCACAGGTTCACCACGATGGGGCCGGTGACTTCCAGGTCCTCTTCCAGCGGCGGGGTCTCGAAGACCAGCACGTCGGGCCGCTCGGCCAGAGCCCGGTAAGGCTCCCGGGAGCCGAAGAAGCGGGGGCCTTCCCGCTGATCGAACGCCCCGCCTACCATCACCGGCTGACCCGACGTGACGGTACCGCCGATGGTCGGCACCGGCGCATCGGGGTCATAGGTGTATTCCCGGAACCCGGAAGGTTCCCCGGGCACGGCCGGGGCGAGGAGACCGCTCCGGTGGAGATAGAACGGAGTCCAGCGGGTATCCGGCAGCGGCCAGTCGCGCTCGGCCCGCCATGAGCCTCCGTGATCGAGCCGGCCAGCGGAGTTCTTCCGTCCGGTTCCCCCGCCCATGACGAAGAGCCGGACCGCCGGCTCCTGATCCACGCCGTTTTCGACTCCCCGGAGCCAGCGGTCAAACCAGCGCAGGCGGAGGGTGAGGAAATCGGGGGCCAGGTTCCCGTCGAGCGTGGCGCGAGGCCCGAAGTCCACGTCGCCGGCCCAGGTGAGCTGGCGGTCTCCGTGGGTCCAGGGACCCAGGATGAGCCGGACCGGCCCCCGTTTCCGCCGGGAAAGGCCGAGGTAGTTCTCGGTCGCGGTGCGGGGATAGGGATCGTACCACGATGACATGTGCACCATCGCGGCCTCGGGGAACCGGTCGTAGAAGCCCTGGGCGTAGAGGCCAGGCTGTTTCCAGAAGCCGTCGAACTCGCCGTGCTCCCACTGGTCGAAGAGATAGTCTTCGTACTCCGGCGCCAGCGACACCGGGGAATCTCCCCGGCTCCAGGGCATCCGGCGAAACCAGGCCCGGAGGTCGATCGCCTGCATCGCCGCATGCCGCTTCGGGTCGGCCTCGATCTCGGGACTCTCCAGCGCCTGGTTGAAGGCCCAGGTGGCCTGCTTCAGCTCGAAGGCCCCGCCCTGGCGGATGCCGCCCTGGTACGCATTGGAGAAGCCGCCGGAGTCGAGGAACATGGCGGCCACTCCCGGTGCGCCGGCGCTTCCCAGCGCACCCTGGGTATGCGCGGCGTAGGAGAGACCCATGGTGCCGATCCGCCCGTTGCACCACGGCTGGGCCAGGATCCAGGCGCAGGTGTCGTAGCCGTCGTCGCCGTCGCTGAGGTATTTGACGAACTCGCCTTCGGAGGCATGGCGGCCCCGGCAGTCCTGATAGATGACGACGTACCCCCGCCGCACGAAGAACGCCGCCACTTCGGCGCGGCTCTTCGGTCGGGCCACCCCCGGGGTGCGCTCGGACCGGCTGGCCGCGGTCTTGTCGTAGGGTGTTCGCTCCAGGATGACGGGAAACCGCGCCGCGACCGCCGCACCGTTCCGGGCCGGACGATAGATGTCGGTGGCCAGTCGCACCCCGTCGCGCAGCGAGACCATGACGCCGCGGGTGACCACCATCTCGTACTCCGGTTCCTGCAGCCGGGCGGCCCTGCCGCGCAGCGCGAGGAGACCGGAGGCATTGAGCGAGAGGGCGAGGAAGTCTCTGCGGGGGAGCATGAGGAACTAAAGGCGCAAAGACGCAAGGGCGCAACGACGCAAAGAGAAGCCGCGTCCTACTCGTCTCGCAGCGCTTCGTTCGGATCGAGACGCGCCGCCCGGTGCGCAGGCACCCAGCACGCCACCGTCGCCAGCGCGAGGAAGAACACGACCATCGCCCCGAAGGTGACCGGGTCGGTGGCGCCCACGCCGACCAGCATCGAGCTCATGATGCGGGTGAGACCGAACGCGGCGCCCACGCCCAGCGCGACGCCGATCACGCTCAGCTTGAGGCCCTGTCCCACGATGAGCTTGAGAATGGTGCCCCGCTCGGCGCCAAAGGCCATGCGGACGCCGATCTCCGAGGTCCGCTGCCGCACGGTGGTGGACAGGACGCCGTAGAGTCCCACCGCCGACAGTATCACCGCGATCCCGGCAAAGATTCCGATCAGCACCAGGGCGAACCGGGTCGGCCCGCGGGCCCGGTCGACCAGCGCCGACATCGGCTGCATCTCGCTCACGGCGACGGCACGGTCGAGGTCCCGGATCGCGGCGCGGACCGGCCCGGCCAGCTCGACCGGATTGCCCGCCGTCCGAACGATCCACCGGCTGGTGGCGCCGAACCCCGCATAGGCATCGGGCAGGAACACCGCCTCACGACCGTCCGCGGCCAGGGTTTGGTGCCGTTGATGTCCCACCACGCCGATGATCTGAAACGGCGTGGCCTCGGGTCCCCCGGTGCGCATCAGAATCTGCTGGCCGACCGGTGACCGTCCGGGAAACGCCTTCTGGGCCAGCCGGGTGTCCACCACCACGAGATTTCCGCCGGCGACGTTGTCACCCGGCTCGAAGACGCGCCCTGCCACCAGTCGCACCCTCATCGCCTCGAAGTATCCCGGCTGCACCGTATGGAGATTCGCCTGCTGGAAAAGCGAGTTGTCGGTGGCGGCCGCCATCGGTCCCCACCGGACATTGGACTCGGACCCATCGAGAGGAAGCGGATCCACCGCCGACACCGCAGTCACCCCCGGCAGCCCGCTCAGGCGGTCCTTGAGCTGCTGTACGAACGCGGCCCGCGCTTCCGGGGCGGGGCGCTGCAGGTTGGGCAGGAAGAACGTGAAGACGCCCTGGGGATCGTAGCCGGGATCGGCGCGGGTGATCGCGATGAAGCTGCGGATCATGAGTCCGCTCCCCACCAGCAGCACGAAGGCAAGGGCCACCTCGGCCGTCACCACCGCGCTCCGAAGGAACCGGCCGCCGCCCGCGAGTCCTGCGTTACGCCCGCCGGTGCGGAGAATGTCGGCGACGTCAATCCGGGAGGCCCGCATTGCGGGCAGCAGCCCGAAGACCACCGCGGCAAGCAGGCTGGCGAGGGCCGTGAAGCCCAGCACCGTCGGATCGATGGCCACGTAGTCGAGCCGGGGCAGGTTGTCGGGCCCGATCGACAAGAGCAGCCGAATGCCGGCCCAGGCAAGCCCAAGACCCAGGAGCGCCCCGAGCCCCGCGATGGCCAGGCTTTCGACCAGCATCTGCCGTACCAGCTGCCCGCGGCTGCCACCCAGCGCGGAGCGCACCGCCAGCTCGCGCTCCCGTACCGAGGCCCGCACCAGCAGGAGATTGGCCACGTTGGCGCAGGCGATCAGCAGGACGAAGATCACCGCGCCCATCAGCGCAACGATGGTGGGCCGGACGTCGGCCGTGAGGTCGCCGTGCATCGGCTCCACCCGCCAGCGCAGACCCGCGGTCTCCTTGATGGGAAACCGCTTCCGGAGATCGGTCACCAGCGTGTTGATCTGCTCCTGCGCCTGCTCGATCCCCACGCCGGGTTTGAGCCGGCCGATCGTGCGAAGGAAGACGTTGATTCGCGAGGCGTTCTCGAGATCGATCCGGAGTGCCGTGTAGAACGACGGCCGCCGCTCGACGCTGACCGACGCGGGAAACAGCACCTCGAAGCCGGGCTCGAGCACGCCCACGATTTCCGCGCTCTGGTTGCCGGTCTGCAGCCGCTTCCCGACGATCCGGGGGTCTCCCCCGAACCGCTGCTGCCAGAACTCATGGCTGATGATGGCGTAGGTCGGGAG
>DATFGC010000569.1:0-3620 GCA_035249765.1 Gemmatimonadales bacterium
CCATCGCGCCCTGGGCAAGCTCCTCTGGGAGCGGTGCGGGATGGAGCGCAACGCCACCGGGCTGCGCCAGGCCCTGGCCGAGATCCCGCGCCTGCGGGAGGAGTTCTGGCGGGATGTCCGGGTGCTGGGGACCGGCGAGGAGCTGAACCAGTCGCTGGAGAAGGCGGGTCGGGTCGCCGATTTCCTGGAATTCGCCGAGCTGATGTGCCGGGATGCGCTGCACCGGGAGGAGTCCTGCGGGGGGCACTTCCGCACCGAGCACCAGACCCCCGACGGCGAAGCCCGGCGGGACGACACGAACTTCGCCTATGTGGCGGGATGGGAATATGCCGGTCCGGGGAAGGAACCGGTGCTGCACAAGGAGAAGCTGGTGTTTGAGAATGTGCACCTTGCGACGCGGAGTTACAAATGACCGAAGGTCATTGCGAGGCCGCGCAGCGGCCGAAGCAATCTCGGCGACCGGATCGCTTCGCTTCGCTCGCGATGACATCATGAATCTCACCTTGAAAGTCTGGAGACAGGCGAGCCCCTTAGACAGCGGGCGTTTCGTGATCTACAATGCTCCTTACGTCAGCCCCGACATGTCCTTCCTCGAGATGCTCGACGTCGTCAACGAGCGGCTGGAAGCGGGCGGGGAACGGGCGATCGCCTTCGACCACGACTGCCGGGAAGGGATCTGCGGCGCCTGCGGCATGATGATCAACGGGATCGCCCACGGCCCGGCCCGGGGCACCACGGCCTGCCAGCTCCACATGCGGCATTTCCGGGACGGCCAGACGATAACCATCGAGCCGTTTCGAGCCCGGGCCTTCCCGGTGCTCCGCGACCTGATCGTGGACCGCGGGGCCCTGGATCGGATCATCGAGGCGGGCGGGTTCGTCAGCGTGGCCACCGGGAACGCCCCCGAAGCCAACGCGGTCCCGGTCCCCAAGGACCGGGTCGACCAGGCCATGGATGCGGCCCAGTGCATCGGCTGCGGCGCCTGCGTGGCCGCCTGTCCGAATGGCTCGGCGATGCTGTTCACCGGCGCCAAGGTGACTCATCTCGGTCTGCTGCCCCAGGGCCAGCCGGAGCGGCTGCGCCGGGTAGGCGCCATGGTGGAACGAATGGATCTCGAAGGATTCGGCGGCTGCACCAATTTCGGCGAGTGCTACGAAGCCTGTCCCAAGGAAATCCCTCTCAGCACCATCGCCCGGCTCAACCGGGACTACCTCAAGGCCTCCCTCGGCACACCCTGACCTCCAATCGTTCAGGTGGTCTTTCCCCCTGCTTGGCGCTTTGCCTGCTGGTAGCGATCCCGGAATTGCGGATCGGCATGGCGCCAGGCGCGTTCGACCATGCGATAGTGCGCCACGGCGCTGTCGGGCCGGCCGGCCAGCTCGAACGCCCGGGCCAGCGCTTGGTGCAGCTCGGTGTGAGTCACATAGCTGTTGCTGCCATCCACTCCTCCGCGCAGGGCAGGCTGGAGAATGGCGATGGCCTCCTTCGCCCGTCCCAGGGCCACCAGGCTTCGTCCCATCTCGAGATTGATCCGGGTGAAGCCGTCGGTGGTGGAGAACACCGCCCGCCGGAACGCCTCGACCGCCTCGGCGTGATGGCCTTCCTGCTGGAAGATCAGGCCGCGAAGATAGTGATGCAGGCGCGGATCGCGGCCCCAGTTGCTGCCTCTCCCGATCTGCTCCGCGCTGTCCGCCAGCCGGCGAACGGCGGCCGTGTCGCCGGCCGAGGCCAGGGCGGTTCCGGCGAGCGCCAGCATCCAGGTCACAAACCGCGCCTTGAACCCCGGGGTGAGATCCTGTGACAGACTGGAAGCCGCAAGTCTGCTGAAGTCACGGGCAGCCTCGAGCGGTTGGCCTGCTTCCATCGAGATCGTGACCTGCATGAGGCCTTCGGGCTGCAGTCCGACTACGCGACTCGAGGTACCGGGGATGAGGTGGTCCCGGGCCAGGGCCATTGCTTCGCGGAGCCGGCCCTGGTTGCGAAGACTGAAGAGCATTAGCCAGCGTCCCTCGCCCCGCACCGACCCGGATGAGCTGACCAGATCGTCCAGCAGTTGGCGGTCGAGCTCCGCGAAACGCCCCCACCGGATCAGGTCGCGCTGCAGCGCCCCACGGTACGAGTACGGGACCGTAGTCAGCGAATCCCGCTTCTGGATGGCTGCCAGAGCCTCGTCCCGACGGCCCTGCCGGAGCAAAGGCTCCACCAGGGCGCTCCAGGCGATTTCCTCGTGGGGGCGGAGCGAGATGAAGCGCCGGGCGGTGCGCTCCGCCGCGGCGGCGGAGTCCCACCAGATATAGGCCCCGACGATCCCGCCGAGGGCGACACACAGCCGGCAGTAGGACCCCGGGGTCGCGCTGGCCAGGGAGTCGATTGCCACGGCCCGCTCGAAGGCGGCGATAGCGCCGGTCCAGTCTCCTGCCGCATGCCGGGCGCCTCCCAGCAGAATCTGACCGTCCGGGTCTTCCGGGTATCTGACCGAGAGGGTTTCCGCGATGGCCACGACCGTGGCGAGTGGGGCGTCCATCGTGGCGACGGAGCCCTCGATCAAGAGCCGTTCGCGATCGATGGCCCGAGGTGCGAGGAGCTTCGCGCGGCGCAGGAGATCGCGGTCCCCCTCCGGTTGCGACATGATTCCCCGGCTCGCCCACCAGCCGTAGTAGGCGGCCATCGCGAAGGCTGAATCGCGCTCCACCGCCGCCTTCATCAGTCGATAGGCGGCCGCGCCATCCCACCGGTAGAAGGCGCGAAGGCCTTCTTCATAGAGCGCGTAGGCTGCCGGGGAGGAGGTGCGGATGGTGGCCACTGCGGCCGAGGGGGACTCCAGCTGCAGATCCTTGGCAATGGCCGTGGTGGCGCTGTCGACCAGCTGCGCGGGAGCCATCGCATGCACCGAATAGCCCTGCTGCACGACGCCGGAGGTCAGGGCCACCCGCCTCAGCACCAGCGCGAGGCCGGTTGCACTCGGCACCAGCTCGCCTTCCAGCATCTCGGTCGCCCCGGCGCGGCGCGCAGCATCGGAGGTGGCGCCCGGCATGGTGTCGGCCCCGCGGGGCATCAACTCGATCAAACGGGAGTTCGCGACCACTCGAAGGCCCCGGATGCTGCCGAGGCTGGTGGCCAGCATGTCGCGGAGCACGGGCCCGAGCGAGCTGCTGTCTCCCAGCTCGGGCGTTCCGATCTTGCCGACCGCGAGGAAGGGGGGCGGTTGGTCGGTGGCGTCGCTCACCCCGCGCAGCGCCAGCCCGAGGAGGACGATTCCGACCAGCCCGGTGGGGACCAGCCAACGAATCCCGGGGGGGGCAACCCGCTGCAACGAGGCAGGCGCGGGCGAAGGGAGCGCGAGCCCAGCGGCGGCCGGTGGCTCGATCCTGACCTCGGGTTGGGGCGCGCGCAAGGCGGCCTCGAGCTGCCGAACGGCCGGATCAGGGTCGGTGTCCAGCTCGCGGCGGACGGTCTCGCGATAGAGGTTGGCGTGGGCCAGGGCCCGGGGCCGATCGCCGACGGCCGCAAGCGCCCGCATGTAGCCCACGGCGTAGCGGGCGCTGAGCTGATCGAGCTCGGTGAGCCGGTGCCAGACCTGGACAGCCTGGGGCAGCAGTCTGGACTCGTCGCTGCGTCCC
>DATFGC010000570.1:0-2118 GCA_035249765.1 Gemmatimonadales bacterium
CACGTTGGCGTTGGGGATCCGCGTGGTCACGAACGACGCGCCGACCTCGTTGCGCAAGGTGACCAGCAGCTTGCCGTCGGCCAGGTTCTTGCCGCGCTTGGTGAAGATCTGCACCACGCCGTTGGCGGCATCGGAGCCGTACAGCGAGCTGGCTGCGGCGCCCTTGATGACCTCGATCCGCTCGATGTCCTCTGAGGCAACGTCGGCCAGCGAGGCCCGGCTGATGGTGCCGTCGATGATCACCAGGGGCTCCTGGGAGCCGGTGATGCTGGTGGCGCCGCGCAGCCGGATGCTGGGGGCCCCGGACGGATCGCCCGAGGACTGCACCACCCGGACGCCGGCCACCTTGCCGGCCAGGCCGCCCAGCGCGGAGACCGAGGGGGTCTCCTGGAGCTGATCGGCGGAGACCCGGCCCACCGCGAAGGGCAACTTCTTGGTGGAGGTGGCTTCGGTCACCCCGGTCACCACCAGCTCGTCGAGCCGGAGGGGATCGTCGCGGAGCCGGAAGTCGATCTCCTGGCGGCCGGCGTTGAGCGTGATCGCGCGGGTGGCCGGCGACTTGCCGAGATAGCGCGCCACCAGCGTCATGGACTGGCCCCGGGCCCGGTCGGCCGGCACTTCGATGGTGTAGGTGCCGTTGGAGGCGGTGTTGGCGCCGAAGGAGGCCAGCTCGCGGATGACCACCTGCGCTCCGCCGAGCGGCTGCCCATCGGTGTCGGTCACCTTGCCGGTGATCGTGGCCTGCGCCGCTGCCTTCCCGGCTGCCAGTGCGAGCAGGGCGGCGATCCCTCCCGTCCTGCGGAGGATGGTATACGCCGAACTCCTCTTCATAAGGTTCCTCGAGTAGAAGATGAAACGATGGGAACCGCAAATGCGTCGTGTGGTACGACCGAATGCGACGGCAAAGGCAGGATCTGTGCCCCCCGATCGCGATTGATAAGTCATTTTTTGGAAAGTACTTACCAGCAAGCCGGACTCCATTTTGTGTCAGTCAGACACGCGAGGCCGAACACGGGATGTGTCCCTAGGACACGGATTTTCAGTACGGAGGCTGGAACGTTCAGGGGACAAACCTGTGTCCTGAACCGAGTTTGCGCAAGCCGAGCCCTTCGGCCCGGCTTTCGCCGGCTCATTAAACCACCTAGAATTGAGTATTGAGGAACCGGGTGGCCCCTCGAGCGCCCGAAAGGAGGACCGATGTCCCCTCGTTTTTCGGGAGCCTGGACCCTCGGACTGGCCGCCGCGCTCCAGCTTGCCGCACCAGCACCCGCCCGGGCCCAGCCGCAACCCGAAACGTCCGGGGTGATCGGGCGGATCTTCGACGAGCGCACCAACGAAGTCCTGATCCAGGTTGTGGTGCTGGTGGATTCGGTGCGCCGGGATCTGCCGGTCTCCAGCCAGGGCCGCTTCGTGCTCACCAATCTGGCGCCGGGCCGGCACCGGGTCGAGATCCGCCATATCGGCTACCGCCCCCATGTCCTCGACATCCTGCTGGCTCCCGGTCAGATCCTGGAGCGCCAGTTCGCCATGGTCTTCACCGGCGACCGCCTCCCCGAGCTGTCAGTCGAGTCCCGCAATTCCAAGCTGATGCCCCGGTTCGCCGACTTCGAGCGGCGCAAGACCACCGGGATGGGGGCCTACATCACCCGCGACGAGATCCGGGCCCGCGGCTACATGAGCATGGGCGACGCCCTCCGCACCATCAAGGGCGTCCGGGTCAACTGCGGGGTGATCGAGTGCCGCATCCACATGGTGCGGTCCTCGCCCGGCTGCTTCCCGACCTACTACGTGGATGGCCGCCTGGCCCGGAGCTTCGCCGAAAGCACTCCGATCAGCGATGTACAGGGAATCGAAGTGTACCGGGGAGCCTCCGAGGCGCCGGGCGAGTTCACCGGGTCGGGCGCGTCGTGCGGGGTGATCGCGATCTGGACGAGAGCAGCTCCGTAACGGGGCAATAGGGAGTGGGCAATAGCGGTACTCCATCGCCCATTGCCCATTGCCTACTGCCTGATCACCATCTCTTTCGCACCCGCGGGAACCGGAACCTCGATCGTCATTCCGCCCGGCCACCTCACCCACACCGATTTCGGCGTCCCCCGAAGCCCCAGCACCTGCACC
>DATFGC010000571.1:0-3106 GCA_035249765.1 Gemmatimonadales bacterium
TGATGACCCAGGTGCGGGATCGGTCCTCGCCCACGTGGAAGGGAATCCGGATCGTGTCTGCCCCGCAGCTGCGCACGTGCATCACCAGAGTTCTGTTCGCGAAGCTGGTGTCGCCGGCCGGCGCTTCCACCACTCGTCCCGCGAATGCTTTGCCGCAGAGAGCGGTGAGTCTGGCCCAGAACTCTGCCTGGGGCGGGACCTGCGCCGGCGCGTCACGAATGACCAGCTGCTGACTCCAGGGCCTGCCCCCTCCCGACACGCCGGGGGGGAGCAGGACCGCCGCAGTGAGCCGGTAGGTGCCCGGACCGGGTGGAAGGAACTCGAAGTCGTAGGTCTCTCCGACACCCAGAACCTGCGCAGCCGGCTGGGTTCGGCGCAGGGCGTCGGGAAGGTCGGCGCCGTCCTTGGCGCGGCGGCGCCACTCGGCCAGCGACGTATCACGGGAAAGCGAAAACCTGACGATTCCGGCCGCGCCGATGTTGATGAACCGGAACCGGTGGGGCACCCCGGCCGCAAGCTCCTTGGGAGCCGAGCTGCTGGAGTCGCCGTTGATGAGCAGCCCCGGAATAGCGAGCCGGACCTTGGGACGACCGTGCCAGGTGCTCACGTAGACGTGATCGCGGGAGGGATCGAAGCGCTCGCCCGGTTCCACCACGATGAGCGCTCCGGCGGCGCCTCCGGTCACCTGCTCCACATCGTTGAGGTGAGTGTGATAGATGAATGTCCCGGCGCGGGGAAGGGTGAGCCGGGCCACGAACGAGTCCCCGGGGACGATGGGGGGGGCCATGCCCGCGCTCCCACCGCTCCACCCCGCCACCCCGTCGGACCAGCTCTCCAGCTCGAGCCCGTGCCAGTGCACCGAGGTGTGCTCGCGGGCCCGATTGTGCACCACGATGTCGGTCGCGGTTCCCCGGGTCACTACGATGGGAGATCCGGGAACTTCAACCGAATCGGGCGCGGGCGGTTTCGAGCCCCGCTGCAGCACGAAGCTGTAGGTCACCGGAATGGAACCCCGCTGTCCGCCCTGCTGGAAGAACAGGTCGAGCCGCCGGGGCTCGCCAGTGCGGGAATACGATTCGCCGGGCCGGGGTCGAACCGGGATCCCGATGACCAGCCCGGCCATGTGCCTGGCGGGGTCGGCCGAGTGCACGTCGCCCCCGTGGGCTTCGTCGTGGTCCAGCCGGGCCTCGGGGGTGACATGAAACATCAGGTGGCAGTGAAACAGCCAGTTACCCGGCCGGTCCGGCGACCAGGTGAGGGTGCGAGTTCCCCACGCCGGCATCAGCTCGGTCACCCCCAGCCGGCGTTCCCCGGGAGCAATTGGCCGGCTGGTCCGGCCGTCTCCGGCGGCATCCAGCCGGAAATAGAACCCGTGCAAGTGCATCGGATGAATCCGGGTCGTTCCGTTGACGATGCGCCACTGCACCGTGTCCCCCACAGTCAGCGGAACCCGCTCGGTGTGGGGCCAGGATTTCCCGTTGAAGCCGATCGCCTGGCGAAAACCGGTCCCACTCTCCAGCGCGATCACGTTGACCACGAAAATCCGGTCGGGAGGAGCGCCGCCCACCGGGTCCACCACGAAGGCGCCCACCGCCGTTTCCCGTTCCGACGGCCGGCCGTCGGGGTCGTTTCCGATCACCGCCCGGTAGAGGTAGGTCCCGGGGGCGCCGGCCCGAAAGGTCACCTCCGCCGCCGTTCCCGGAGGGATGTGGAGCGTGTCGGAGAGGGCAACCGGCTGGGTGCCGAGCCCGATGAGGTGGATGGTGGAATCGGAGAGCGCGTTCCGGATCGACGCCCGTATCGGAGTACCGGTCCGGGCGCGGATCAGCGGCGCCGGAATGCTGGGAAGCTGGCCCTCCTCCGCGAAAGCCTGGATGGTGATGTGGGGACCATTCTCCGCCTCGGGATACCATTCGGCAGTCCGGACCACCAGGCGCAGCACCAGGGTGTCACCCCGCATGGCGCCGGCCGCTCGCCGGTTGTCGTTGGCCGAGGCGCGCACCGGTTCTTCCCCGGAGGGAGGAAGCCCGTTCGCGAGGAGCACCACCGCGCCTGCGACCACCCGGGTGAGCCGGTTCATGACACCACGCTGGGGCCGAAGGGCGATCCCGTCAACATTCGAGGCCGCCCGCTCTCGCGCCTGTTGCATATCCGCACCATGTTTAGGGTGTGTCCGATCCCGTCCTGGTCGCCGAACGCTACGAAGTAATTCGCCCGCTCGGCCGCGGGACCTTCGCCCACACCCTGCTGGCGCGTGATACCCGCCTGGGGCGGCAGGTCGCGCTCAAGGTGCTGCATCCGCGGGGCGCCTCCGACCTCAAGGCCTACGAGCTGTTCGAGCGGGAAGCCGCCGTGCTGCGCGACCTGCGTCATCCCGGGGTGCCGGCCGTCCACGCGTCGTTCCGGGCCCAGTGGGAAGGCGCCGACGCCGCGTTCCTCGTGATGGAATACATCGAAGGCTCCTCGCTGGCGGAGCTTATCGCCGACCGGCGGCACCTGGAGCACTCCGAAGTGATCCACCTGTTCGACGAGCTGCTGGGGGTGCTCGATTACCTCCACTCCCGGGTGCCCCCGGTCCTGCACCGCGACATCAAGCCGGCCAATCTGATCGTGCGGCCCGAGGGCGCGCCGGTGCTGGTGGACTTCGGGGCGGTGCGCAACGTGTTCCGCTCCCCGGACGACGACGGCAGCACCGTCGTAGGTACCTACGGCTACATGCCCTACGAGCAGTACATGGGCCAGGCCAGCCCGGCCAGCGACCTCTATGCCCTGGGCGCCACCTTCCTCCACCTGGTCACCGGGCGGCCGCCGCCGGAATTCATGACCACCGCCGGGCGGCTGGAGATTCCGCCGGCCCTCCCCGGTGGAGAGCCGCTCCGGGGTCTGCTGGTCCGGATGCTGGCGCCGGCGCAAGCCGACCGGTTCCAGTCCGCCCGCGAGGTGCGCTCCGCACTGCTGGGGAGCCCGGCGCCGGAGGCCCCGATTCCCTCCGGGATGCGGCCGTCGACCGATCTGGTGCCCCGGGAAACGCTCGCGCCGGCGGAGCTCGGCCCGGTGCCCCGGCCGCTCACCGGGGACAACGCCCGGCTGCTTCGCGCGGTCAGCT
>DATFGC010000572.1:0-2666 GCA_035249765.1 Gemmatimonadales bacterium
TCCGCGCGCCCGACCTGGTCATCACCAATCCTCCCCGCGCGGGGATGGACGAGCGGGTGACTGCCGCGCTCCGGGCGGCGGCGCCTACGCGCATCGTCTACATCTCATGCGATCCCGCCACCTTGGCCCGGGACCTGACCCGGCTCCCCGGGTTCCGGCTCAGTTCTACGCTCGCCTTCGACCTGTTTCCCCAGACCGCTCACGTGGAGACGGTAGCCGTGTTGGACCGGGCGTCGTGAAGTACCTGGTCACCGTCGCCGGACGGGAGATCGAGGTGGAGGTGGACGGAGATCGGGTCACCGTGGCCGGCGCCACCCGGACGGCCACGCTGCGGACGGTTGCCGGCACTCCGTCACGCCAACTCCTGGTAGACGGCAAGCCCACCGTGATTACCCTGCGGAGCTCCGGTCGGGGCCAGTGGACCCTGGGTATCGCCGGGGACCGGTGGGAGGCTGAGGTGGTGGATGAGCGGACCCGCCACATCCGAAGCCTCACCGCTGGCGCGAACGCGACCCGTGGGCCGGCCGCCGTCCGGGCTCCGATGCCGGGGCTGGTTGTCCGGGTGCTGGTTGAGGCGGGTCAGGAGGTGGCGGCGGGGGCGGGGATCGTGGTGCTCGAGGCGATGAAGATGGAAAACGAGCTCAAGGCGCCCGCCGCGGGCGTGGTCGGGACGGTCCGGGTGGGGCCGGGGGAGCCGGTGGAGAAAGGCCAGGTGCTGGTGGAGCTGCGAGACCGGGCGGCGTCCCCTTGACCCTGGCACAAGCCGCTGGCTATCTTGTGAGTCTGTTTTGGTTTGAGGCCCTTTTGGTGAGGACGGCAGCGCGCATGAAGACCTATACGGCCACGCCCGACGACATCACCCACGAGTGGCATCTCGTGGATGCCGCCGGCGTGCCGCTGGGCCGGCTGGCCAGCGTGGTGGCCCAGTTGATCCGGGGAAAGCACAAGCCCACCTACACGCCGCACATGGACGGTGGCGACTTCGTGATCGTGGTGAACGCCTCGAAGGTGCGGCTCACCGGCCGGAAGGAGGAGAACAAGACCTACTTCTCCCACACCGGCTACATGGGCCACGAGCGCCACACGACCGCGCGCGACCTGCTGGCCAAGCACCCGGACCGGGTCATCGAGAAGGCGGTCTTCGGCATGCTGCCCAAGACCTCGCTCGCGCGGCAGAAGTTGCGCGGCAAGCTCAAGGTCTACGCCGGCGCGGAGCATCCGCACGCCGCGCAGCAGCCCCGACCGTTTTCCGTTACTCCCTCGAAGGCGAGCGCATGACCGCAGCACCCGAATTCCGCTGGCGGGCCGTCGGCCGTCGCAAGACCAGCGTCGCCCGGGTCTACCTGACCCCCGGCACCGGCAAGTGGGACATCAACGGTCGTACCCTGGGCGACTATTTCCCCCGTCCCTCCCTGGTACAGCACATCCAGCAGTCCTTCACCGCCACCGACACGCTGGGCGCGTTCGACGTGCGGGCGCACGTGGACGGCGGGGGGCAGGCGGGGCAGGCCGGCGCGCTTCGGCTGGCGATCGCCCGGGCGCTGGTGGAGGCGGACGGGCAACACCGGACCAAGCTCCGCGCCGCGGGCTTGCTGACCCGTGACCCGCGCGCCGTCGAGCGGAAGAAGCCGGGACGCCCGGGAGCCAGGAAGCGGTTCCAGTTCAGCAAGCGGTAGGCGGACGGGCGGTCGGGCGGTCAGGCGGTCGGTTCCCTGGATCGCCGTCACTGCGTTCCAGGCGGAGCCGACCGCCCGACCGCCTGACCGACAACTCACACCGGTGGATCTCGTACCTGGTGCCCCTGCGGGGGTTGGTCCGGGAGATGAAGCCGGTGGACGACTAACCACCCGAATGGAAGGAAGCCGTACCCGAATGGCACAGCCGCAGCTGCAGGACTTGCTCGAGGCCGGAGTTCATTTCGGCCATCAGACCCGCCGCTGGAACCCGAAGATGCGCCGGTTCATCTTCGCCGAGCGTTCCGGCATCTACATCATCGATCTGCAGAAGACCCTCCGCCAGATCCAGAAGGCCCAGGAGCTGCTCCGCAGCGTGGTCCTCAAGGGTGACGGCGTGCTCTTCGTCTGCACCAAGAAGCAACTCAAGGCCATCGTCCAGGCCGAAGCCCAGACCGCCGGGGCCTTCTACGTCACCGAGCGCTGGCTCGGCGGCATGCTCACCAACTTCCAGACCCTGAAGAAGCAGATCCGCCGCCTCCGGGAGCTGGAGCAGGGCGCCGTCGATGGCGACTTCGAGAACTACACCAAGAAGGAAAAGCTGCTCTTCGAGCGCGAGCGGGTGAAGCTGAGCCGCAACCTCGAGGGCATCAAGCTGCTCGGCCGCCTGCCGGGCGCGCTCTTCGTGGTGGACGCGAAGAAGGAGAAGATCGCGGTAGCGGAGGCCAACAAGCTCGGCATCCCAGTGGTGGCCATCGTGGACACCAACGCCGATCCGGACGTCATCACCGTCCCGGTCCCGGGCAACGACGACGCGATCCGCTCGGTCTCGCTCATCACCGCGGCGCTCTCCGACGTGATCAAGGAGGCCCGCGCCCAGATGCCGATGCGCGAGGTGGCCGAGGACCTCGAGGCCGAGACCTACAGCACCGACACCGGCTCCGAGGGCGACGCCGAGGCCGACCGCAAGCGCCGCCGGCCCCGCCGCAAGCG
>DATFGC010000573.1:0-3847 GCA_035249765.1 Gemmatimonadales bacterium
GTCGCTGGTGGTGAGCAGGACCGGCTCCGGCGCCGGATTGCTGATGCGCACCGAGAAGTGGCGATCCCATTCGTCGCCGGGGATCGGCGCGGTGAACACCACGTGGTCACCGGCCCAGGTGATGCCGTTGATGGCGACGAATTTCGGGTCTTTCGGCTGGTTGTGCCAGAACTCCCGCGCCTCGCCGGTCGCGGCGTCCCCCACCATGAAGGCGATGGTATACCCGCCGGCGAATGCCGCCCGGCAGAGACCGTCGACCGGCAGGGTATCGACCACCGGGGCCCCGAAGCCGCCTCCGCCGAATCCTCCGCCCGGCGGGCGGCAACCCTTGCCTGGTCCGGGCTGGGCGGGTGTGGCGGCCTGCCCGAATGCGCCGCCCCGAGGAACCTGCTGCCCGAAGGGGGTGCCGGGCCGCCGGATGAAGGCGATCCGCTTGCTGTCCGGGGACCAGGTGGGGCTGGCGTCGAAATCGGTGCTGGGCGCGAGGTATTTCACCGAGCGGGTCGGCACGTCGTACACGGCGATGAAGGCGTGGTTCTCGCGGGTGCTCACGAACGCGAGCTTGGTCCCGTCGGGAGACCACACCGGATTGCTCTGACGTCCCCACGCCCGGATGAAGGGGACCCCGGCGGTATCCATGGCGGTCTTCGGCCCCCGCGCGGTGCTGGCGCGATAGATCTGGCCGTCCCGCACGAATACCACATAGCGTCCATCGGGAGACAGCTCCGGGGATCCGCCCCGGCCGCCACCCGGCTGGGTGTTGGCGATGGATGCCAGCCGCCACGCCCCGCTGCCGTCGGTACGGGCGGCCCACACCGCCCGATCCGCGCCTCTGGGGTCGTGGGACGGGTTGGCGACCCAGCCATCCCGGTTCTGGCCGTGGCCCCGGACGAAAATCGCCATTGAGCCGTCGTCGGAGAGCTTCACCGAGCCCAGATCCACCCCGTCGTCGGCGAGGAACCGGGTGATCCGGGTGGCCTGGAAGCCGGGCGCGGAGGCCACGTAGATATTGCGCATTCCCCGCTCGTAGCTCACCCAGGCCAGGCGGTCGGCCTTCCGGGCGGCGCTCATCTCGAGCGGCGAGGCGGGGGAGAGAAACTGATCGATGGTATAGGTCTGGGCCTGTGCGGAGAGCGGGGCCGCGTGGGCGAGGCACGCCGCGACCACGAGGAAGGAGCGAACCGGTGTCATGTGGAGCCTCGGCGGGGAGGAATGCGTGACGTCCCCCCGAACGTACCGGACCGCCGGGGGGGCGTCAATTCTCAGCGGGCGAGCGGCCTTTCGGACAACGGGGGTGAGTCACACCCGGCGACCGGCATGACTGGTTCAGGTTCCTAGCAGCACGACTCCAGGATATTGCACCACTCGGCGCAGATGAAGCGGCCGTCCGGGTTGGAGCCCTTGACGTAGAGCTCCCGGAAAAAGAATCCGGTTTGGGCGCGCAGCTCCGCTGGACCGGCCGACGGCACCGCCAGCCCGGCGAGGGGAGAGGCCAGAAGGCCCAGCACGACGAGGATCCGCACGACACACCTGCCTTTCTCGAGCGAGAGGAATCAGATGAGAGGGCCGGGTTTTTCGCAGCATCCGACCTTTCCGTAGTAGGGCGCGACCAGGCAGCTGTCCCCGCAGGTGTAAGTCCCGTCGACATTGCAGCTGTAGGTCAGCAGGTGACGACGCGCGAAGGCGGGCGATACCACCGCGACCGCCAGCATCAGCGCCAGAAGGCCGATACGTAGCTTCATGCTCTCCTCCTTCAGCAAAGGTGGTTGTCAACGTGGAGCAGCGCCGGTCGCCGGACGTGCACCATCTCCTGTTTGCGCGAAGAACTCCTCAGCATCGGCCGCGAACCGCGCCTGGGTGACGGCTCCCCGGCCGTCCACCTCGCCGTAGAGAAAGCGCTCCCCCACTGCTCCGGTGGGAAAGGCGCGGTCCGGCAGGGCGAGAATCGAGGCCCCGACCTGTTCCTGCCGGGCGAAGGCGCAGACCGCCTCCGCGTCGCGGGCCGGGACGACGACCGCCAGCTCTTCTCCGCTTGCGGCCGCGAGCCGGCGCATCACCAGGCCCATGCTGCGGCAGCTGAGACACTGTTTGGCGGTGACCAGGAGCATCCGGCCCGGCCGAGCCGGAGCCGGGTCCGGACCACACGCCGGAGCCAGCGGATGCTCGAACACACCGGCCAGGATGGTTTCGGCCGGCGCCGGGATCGGAGCCCGGCAAGCCGCCCAGAGACCTAGGGCCAGCGCGGGCCAGCGGAGCCGTTTCATGGAGTGCTCCGCCGGAAGACACCGAGCACGACTCGCTCCGACTCACCGGGGTGGAGAATGGCGAGGATCGAATCGCCGCTGACCAGAACCGGCGGCGGCGCTCCCCGGAAGGCGAGCCAGCCCCCGCCGGCGGGGCGCACCATCAGGACCATCGGGTCGCCGTAATTGAGGACGCCCCGCACGAAGGGCATCACCAGGAGGTCCGGGCTCGCGAGCAGGGTACCCGCGATGTGAAAGCTCTTCTGCCAGGCGGTGATCTCGGCGATGCCGCGGGGGGGCGCCTGAGGAAGCCGGGGCTGGACGTACCCCGGCACCTGGACCCGGAAGGAGCGGCTCGTTCCGGTCGCGGGATCCAGCTCCCAGAGGGTGTCGCTCAGAGTGCTGGCGACGTAGAGCAGGGTTCCGGCGCCGGCCAGCCACTGCTGGCTCAGCATTCTCCAGAGGGGAGAATCGGGCTGTTGGACCGGCCGAGCCTGATCGGCCAGGAGAAAGCCGCCGGTGGTTTTTCCCGAGGTATCGGCGAGATGGACCAGCCGGCCGCCCCGGCCGGGCCCGGTAAGGTAGAACTCGTTCCGGGGTCCGAGCGCGAGCCCCATCAGCGGGGTCATTCCGTCGAGCTCGATGGTCCGGCGGAAAGCGCCGGCGGAATCGAATTCGGTGATCCGGTTGAGCTGGCCGTCGCCGACGAACAGCCGTCCGTCGGCGCCGAAGCGGGGAAACCGGGGCTGCTGAAACTCCGCCGGACCGGAGCCGTTCCGGCCCATGGTGAGGAGCAGGCGTCCCGCCGGATCGAACAGCTTCACATTGCTTTCGGAGGCATCGGCCAGGGCGAGCCTCCCATCCCGGCTCAGAGCCAGGCCCGACACCCGCACGATGGGAGCCTGGGCGGACTGTTCCAGCTCGATGCTGTCGACCAGCCGGAAGGCGGAGAGAAACTCCTGAAGGGTGACCGGCTCACCGCCGGCGGCGGGGACGTTTTCTTCCCCGCGGTCCGGGCCGCAGGAAGCCAGGGCCCAGACCGCGAGGATGCGCAACACAGCGTTCGAGCCCTGGAGCCTGCCCATGTCGAGCTCCCTGTTTGCCGGATGGCGACGGGAGCAACCTGGCAAACCGGTCTCAACCGGGAGTCAAATACCCGGCCCGTCCTAGTAGCGGTAGTGCTCCGGCTTGTAGGGCCCCTCCGGCTTCACCCCGATATAGTCGGCTTGCTCCTTGGACAGCGCCGTCAGCTTCACTCCCAGCTTGTCGAGGTGGAGCCGGGCCACCTTCTCGTCCAGGTGCTTGGGCAGCACATACACCTTCTTCTCGTACCTGGCGGTGTTGGTGTGCAGCTCGATCTGGGCCATCACCTGGTTGGTGAAGCTTGCCGACATCACGAAGCTGGGATGTCCCGTGGCGCATCCCAGATTGAGCAGCCGTCCCTCGGCCAGGATCATGATGCTGTGGCCGTCGGGGAAGACCCACTCGTCGTACTGGGGCTTGATGTTGACCCGCCGGATCCCGGCAAAGGTCTTGAGCCCGGCCATGTCGATCTCGTTGTCGAAATGACCGATGTTGCCGACGATGGCCTTGTCCTTCATCCG
>DATFGC010000574.1:0-4899 GCA_035249765.1 Gemmatimonadales bacterium
AGCTGCACGATTTCGGTCACCCAATCACGATCGATCATCTGCTCACCCACACCAGCGGCATTCGCGACTGGGTGCCGCTGCTGAACTGGGCCAGCGGCGACCCCGAGGTGATGAGCCTGATCCTGCGCCAGCGCACCCTGAACTTCGTGCCCGGCACTGAATGGTCCTACTCGAACAGCGGCTACGTGCTGCTGCCCGAGATCGTCACCCGGGTGAGCGGCATGAAGTTCTCCGAGTTCCTGCACCAGCGGGTGCTCGATCCGCTGGGGATGAAGCACTCGAGATACGTCGACGATCCGGACGTCGTCATCAGGAACCGGGCGCTGGCGTACGAGCCGCAAAGCGGCGGCGTCTGGAAGGCGGACATGCGGCTCGGCAACGAGCGCGGCGGCGCCGGCGCGCTGTTCACCACCGCCGCCGACCTCGTGCTCTGGAACGACGCGCTGGGGAGCGGGCGCCTCGGCAGGTTTGTTACCGCGAAGATTCAGGAGCCGGCGACCCTGAGCAACGGCCGGAAGCTCACCTACGCGCGCGGTCTGTCGCTCCTGACCAATTACTCCGGCAGGATGCTGATGCACGGCGGCGGCGCGGCCGCGTACCGGTCCTTCGCCGGCCGCTTTGTGGATCAGGGCATTTCCGTCGCCGTGCTCTGCAACGCCGGCGAAGCGTCGGACGACAGGGATGAGTTCGCGGGCCGGATCTTCGACCTGTTCATGGCCGACAAGGGCCTCCGCCGGCCGGCGCCCGCGCCGCCCCCTGCCGGCATGCCGGGCGTCGACGTCAGCGGCAGGGCGGGGCTGTTCTTCACCGAGCGCACGAACCAGCCGATGCGCCTCGTCGCGAACAACGGCCGGCTGGCGATTGCCGCCGGCGGACCGCTCGTGACGGTTGCCGCGGATCGCTTTCGGCCTGCGCGGGTCAGGACGGACTTCATGTCGAACGACGCGTTCGAGCTGCACTTCCTGTCGAACGATCAGGTCGAGCTCAAGTCCATGGAGGGCACGACGACCCGCTATCGCCGAGCCGGGCCCTATGCGCCCAGCGCCGACGATCTGCAGGCGTTTGCCGGCCGCTACCAAAGCGACGAGCTGAAGGCGGTCTTCGAGATGGCGCCAGGGAAAGGCGGCTTGTCAGCCCGCCTCAATGAGTCGCCGACCCCGGTGCTCGAATTGAGCCCGGTCGATCGCGACACCTTCCAGCGCGGCATGCAGACGGTGCGCTTTCGTCGCGACCAGTCCGGCAAGGTCATCGCGCTCGAGCTCACCAATCCGGCGCTCCGCAACGTCACCTTCACCCGGCTGAGCGACCCGACCAGTCGCCCATAGCCACCCCGGGGACCTTCGCGCGTCTCACTGTTGTCGGAGGAAATCGCGCAAGGCAATCCCAAAGACCCGTTCCGCAACCGGCAGGGCAGGGGAGCTGATGTGGTCGAGATCATAGTCGATGAGGCGCCGGCACAGCGGCTCCGCCTCCTCCAGGATCGCCTGGAGACGTGCATCGGGCATTTCGACCGCTTCGGACGGCTGAAAAGGCCACTTGTGGTGGACGTATTGGTTGCGCGTGTCGGAAAGACGCTGCAGTCGTAACAGATCCTCGCGGCTGAGAGGAGGCAGGTCGAGAAGGTTCCAGACCCACGAGTATTTCGCCCTGGCGTTCGCCTCCCTCAGCAGGCTCTGCGCCTGCTCGTAGGGGACCTTTCGGGCAAGTGACCGGGTGAGGAGGATCCCATTGAGCCAGTGCTCCACCCAGGTAGCGTACAGGACAATGGGCGCGACGAGCTGTCCAGCCGCCGCCAGCTCCCTGGCCTGAGCGCGGAGGTCTCTCGAGTAATCCAGAACGATCTTCACGTCCTCTGCGTCTGCGTACTGGTGCCGAGCCCGGAAATGGCTGATGAACGCGGCGACGAGTGCTTCGTCTGACGGATGATCCAGGCTGAACGAACCCCTGCGTGCTTCGTGAATCAGGAGCAAGCCGAGCTCCTGCCGCGCGGCATCGTCCAAGGCCTGAAGCCCTTCCTGCTCATACGCCTGGAAGTGTGCTTCGAGTCCTGCCGTTATGCGCGATCCAGTCGTCAAGCTCGGCTCCCGGTGGGCGCCTCGATGTCATAAAGACCGCGAGAACTCTAAGGGTTTGAGCGGCGTCCTGTCGAGCCACGGCGGCAGCCTTCCGTCGCGGATTGAAACTCTCCCGCCCAGCCTCCGTATTGGCATCCCATACGACAGGTGCTAGTTTCATATGGGAACCCCATAGGACGGCCATGGCGGACAAACTGGACGTAAAACAGGGCACCCTGGCCCTCATGATCCTCAAGACCCTGGAGGTCCTGGGGCCGCTCCACGGCTACGGGGTCGCCCGCCGGATCGAGGAGACCAGCAAGAACCGTCTCAGTCTCAACTACGGCACCCTCTATCCAGCGCTTCTCAAGCTGGAGCAGGAGGGCTGCATCGTCGCGGAGTGGCGCCAGTCCGAGAACAACCGCCGGGCCAAGTATTACTCGCTCACCCCCGCCGGGCGGAAGCAGCTCGCCCGCGAAGCCCGGGAATGGCACCAGACCGCCGATCTCATCGCCGCCTTTCTCGCCCCCCGCCGGGAGGCCCCATGAAGCAGCTCCGCGCCGCGCTGGCCCGGATCGCCGGGTTCTTCACCGGACACCGCGCCGACCGCGATCTCCAGGACGAGCTCCAGTCCCATCTCGACCTGGAGACCGACGAGTACATCCGAAGAGGGATGGATCCGGCCGCTGCGCGCCGGAAGGCGCTGCTGAGCTCGGGCGGCATCCCCCAGGCCGCCGAGGCGGTCCGGGATCAGCGAAGCCTGCCCTGGCTCGAGAGCGTCGCGGCCGACATCCGCTACGCCCTCCGTTCCCTGCGGCACAGCCCCGCCTTCACCGCCGTGGTGGTGCTGACCCTGGCGCTGGGCATCGGGGCCAACACCGCGATCTTCAGCGTGGTCCGTGGGGTCCTGCTCAAGCCGCTGCCCCACCGGGAGGGCGACCGGCTGGTCTACCTCCGGCACTCCTCCGAAGGCGCCGGAGGCAGCAACCTCAGCTTCTCGGTGCCGGAGGTCCGCGATTTCCGCGAGGGTGTCCCGGCGCTAGGCGGCATCGCGGAGTACTCCCAGTGGTTCGGCACTCTCCAGGGGGATGACGACGCGTTCCGGCTCGACATGGGTCTGGTCACCGGCAACTTCTTCGAGGTGATGGGGCTCAAGGCGGTGCTCGGCCGGCTGACCCTCCCCGGCGATGACGGTCCCGGGGTCCCCCCGGTGATGGTGCTGAGCCACGATTTCTGGCTCAAGCGCTTCGGCGGCGATTCGAGCATCGTCGGCACACAGGTGAAGCTGGACGGCAACTCGGTGACCGTGATCGGCGTCCTGCAGCCGGCGCCGTTCTTTCCCGGCCGGGTGGACGCGCTGCTCAACATGGTGATCAGCCCCCACCACCTGAGCGCCCAGATGGTGGAATCCCGGATTCATCGCATGACCCAGGTGGTCGCCCGGCTCGCGGCCGGGGCCACCCTCGAACAGGCCCGGACCGAAATCGCCGCGGTCAGCTCCCGCCGGCAGCAGGCCTTCAAGGAAGCCTACGATCCGGGAGCCCACTATCGGATCGCGGTCATGCCGTTCAAGGAAGCGCTGGGGGAACGGGCCCGGCTCACCCTCTGGCTGCTCATGGGCGCCGCGGCGTTCGTCATGATCATCTCGGCCGCCAACGTCGCCAACCTGACGCTCATGCGGGGGGTGCGCCGGGAGCAGGAGCTGGTGGTGCGCGCCGCGCTGGGTGCCGGCGTGGCCCGGCTGCGCCGGCTCCTGCTGGCCGAGAATCTGGTGCTCACGCTGCTGGGTGCGGGACTGGGCGCCCTGATCGCGATCGGGGGCGTCCGGCTCCTCACCACCTTCGCGGCCCGGTACTCGCCCCGCGCTGACGAGATCCGTCTCGACGGGACCGTCATCGGCTTCACCCTGGCGGTCTCGGTCGCGCTGGCCCTGGTGCTCTCGTTCCTCGGCTCCCTGCCCAGGGAAGGCTCCTTCGGCTCCTGGATTTCGGCCGGGGTGCGGCGGATGACCGGCAGCCTCAGAAAGCACCGGCTGCAGCGCGCCCTGGTCGTGGCCCAGATCGCGGTGTCGGTCGTCCTGCTCGCGGGGGCGGGGCTGCTCACCCGGAGCATGATCCAACTGTCCGAAGTGGACACCGGCCTGGTCGGAGAGAGCGAGCAGGTGCTCACCATACCGGTCTCGCTGCTCGATCCTACCCGGCTGAGCCCGGGAGCCGACGCCGTGAACAAGGAGCTGTACGACCGGATGCGGCGGGAGATCCAGGCGATCCCGGGCGTCATCGAGGTGGGGCTCGGCTCCACCATTCCGCTCCGCAGCTCGATGGTCGCCTTCGACCTCAAGGCCGAGGGCAAGGCCCTCGCCGCCGGCGAGGCCATCCCCCACGCCGACTTCCGCACCGCGAGCCCCGAGTATTTCCGCGCGGCGGGCATTCCGGTCCTCAGGGGACGGGAATTTTCCGGCGCCGACCGACCCGGCGGCGCCAGGGTGGTGATCATCAATCAGACCCTGGCCGAGAAATTCTTTCCCGGCGAGAACCCGCTGGGCAGACAGATCGCGTGGACCGGGGAAGTGCTGCGCTTCACCCCGATCAGCGGCGAGTGGCGCACCGTCGTCGGGGTGGTGGGCGACACCCGCGACGGTGGCCTCGACGCCCGGCCCCGGCCCGTGGTCTTCGCGCCGTTCGTACAGGAGTTCGCGATGAGCGGTGGACTGGTGATCCGGGCCGAGAGCCGGGCCTCGGAGCTGGCGGCCGGGGCAACCCGGATCGTCCGCAGCATCGCGCCAACAGTGGCGATCGAAAACGTGCTGACCGTGGAGCAGATCAAGGATCAGAGCATCGCGCCC
>DATFGC010000575.1:0-5951 GCA_035249765.1 Gemmatimonadales bacterium
TCGGGGACCTCGGCCGCGGTGCCTCCGAGCTGCCGCTGCTCATTGTTGCCCCAGCAATAGGGATCGCCGGCATCGGTGAGTCCGCAGGTGGTCGCATAACCGGCGGCAACCGTCGCAAACAGCGGGGTGGTGACCCCGCGGCGCGGCGTGGTGCTGCAGAGCACCGGTGAGCCCGCCACGTCGCAGCTTTCCTGTGTGGGAAGCCGGCCCAGCTGCGATGAACCGTTGGCTCCCCAGCAGTACAATGCCTTGGCCGCAGTCTGGGCGCAGGCGTGAATGCTGCCGAGACTCAGGCTGACGAAAGGAGCCAGCACCGTGACGGTAGCCGTCTTGCTGGTCGATCCAACGGCCGCCCGGATCGTCGCCTCTCCCGGGCTCAGGCCCAGGATGCTTCCGGCGCCATCGATAGTCGCGACCTGGGGGGTCTCACTCGACCACGTAACGGAGATTGTCGATTGTTTGGACGTGGCGCTTGCCTTCAGGCTGCCACCCACAGCCACCGAACCGGGGACATGGAGAGTGAAGGACGGGGCGGGTGGAGGCGGAGGCGGAGGAGGCGGTGGCGCGGTTGGGGGAGCGCCGCCGCCTCCGCAGGCGACCAAGGTCCACAGTCCGGCGAACAGAAAGCTGCTTGGGGCTCGCATGGCGAATATCCGCATCAGGGGAACGTCGGGAACGGCGGAGGCACTTCCGTAATCGTCAGTGTGAAGGGCAGGTAATAGGTGATGGCGGTCGGAACCAGTCCGGCCTTCTTTCCTGTTCCCTTGACGAAGCCCATGGCCCGGTGCGACTCCCGGGTTTCAATGCGCCACTGCCGTACCGAGCGGCCGAATTCGTCGAGGACGTTGGGCAACCGGATCCACCGCGGGCTGCTGGCCGGCGGGTACGCGTCATCGAACCACAGATTGACGCCCAGCTCCGCCCCCGTCCCGTCGTTCCACGGCTTGATAAGGGTGTCGCCCGCGGCGATCGAGCCGAGGTCCGGGAAGTAGCGGTGCTGCCGCGAGTATCCCGGTGGTTGGGTCGGGCCGTTGAGATAGATGGCGATCGATCGGGCGGGGTGACATGACGCTGGAAGCGTTTCCGACCAGTTCTGGTCAGGGTCGAAGGTGAACTGGGTCGTCTGCCCGTTGAGCCCGGTCCCGATGTTGGCGTTCACCCCGCAGAAACTGCCCTGATACTCGTTGCTGAGCCCGGCGCCACTGGGGCTGCCGTCCCGGAGCCGGCCATCACCGCGATAGCCTGCCGGCATCCAGGTCGGCGTACTCTCCGACCCGACGTTCACCGAATCGGCGTAAGTCACTCGGGCCTGAGGGGTTTGGCGATCTCTGGATGGGGCAAACAGGGGCAGAGTCGATGCGGTTGGCTCGGTGGTGCATGCTCCGATAAGAATGAGAAACAGTGTTCGCACGGCAACGGTCGGCATTTTAGTCACGGACTCCGCTCCTTTCGTTTCTGTGGAAGCAGGGATATCGTCTGGGTTGTGTCGGTGTGGCCTGCAACTTGGACCTCGCAGGTCATTTCCAGGTCAACTCCAGTCAATCACGGGACATGACCATCCCGCCGCTGCGGCTTCGCACCTTTGGTGGCTTGTCCCTCGAGGTGGCCGAGGGCCCGGGCGGTCCGCAGTGGATCCAGCGCCTCCCCCTCGGACTGCTCGCCACCATTGCCGCGCACGAGCAGGGCATTACCCGGGACCGCCTCCAGCTCCTGTTCTGGCCCGAGAGCGATCAGGCACGGGCGAGAGGCTCCCTCAAACAGAGCCTGTATCTCCTGCGGCGCGACGCGGGATACCCCGATCTGATCCTGGGCAATGAGGTCCTGCGGCTGAACCCGGCCGTCATCCAGAGCGACGTGGGCGAGTTCCTGGACGCGATCCGCGCCGGAGCGCTCGACCGGGCGGTGGCGGCTTACGGAGGGACCTTTCTGGGCGGGGTCTTTGGCGGAAACGCCGAGTTCGAGGGCTGGAGGGACGAAGCTGCCCGTGAGTTTCACCGGAGGTATTGTCGTTGTCTCGGCGCACTCGCTGCTGGCGCGGAGGCGGCAGCCGACGAGGCGGGCGCGGTGCGTTGGCACCAGCTCCATGTCGCGGCGGAACCGCTCAGTACCCCGGCGATCCTCGCACTGATGCGTGCCCTCACCCGAGCGGGCAATCGATCAGGCGCGCTCCAGCATAGTTGTGCCTACGCAGCGCGGATGCGGGCTGAGCTGGATTCCGCGCCCGATGTCGCGGTACTCGAGCTGGCGGAGAAGATTCGCGAGGATACGCGGGGCCTCGCGCCGGACGTCGCCGCTGAACCCGTTCCGGAAGGGTTGCCCGAACGCCTCACCAGCAGTCGTCGCGGCGTGATCGCGGCCCTGGTTCTCTTCGGCCTTACGGGGGCCATCCTGCTTCGTCCGTCGCCGCCGCTCAATCCAGAACAGGTGCACCTCGCGCCCGATCGGACTTTGGTGCGCGATTCGAGTTTGCTGCTGAGCCTCGGGCGACAGCTGCTCCGGTACGACTCCGCCTTTCAGGTGGTGGGCAGGCCCGCGAGCGCGAGGTACGTCGTATCCCTGTCCCAGGAGCTCGGGCCTGATTCGGTCCGGCTCGGCGCGACCCTGGACGACGCATCCACCCACAAGCGGATCGGAGCCGTGCAGCTGGCGTTCCCGCACCCATTCGCTCCCGAGGTCGCCGGCCGCGCGCTGGCCGAGCGCATCGGCATCACCTTGGTGGCGGCGCGATCGGTCGAGCTTGCGGGCTGGGCCTCTGCGGCTGCCTTGCCGCGATCCTGGGTGGCGTTCGACGAGCTGCGAAAAGGGATTGCCGCCTGGGGCGGTAGGGAACCCGGAGGCCCGCTGGCCCACTTCGAACGCGCCGCGACCCTCGATTCAAGCAGCGCCACCTCGCTCGTTTGGAAGGCGCTGGTGCTGAGCCGTGGAGGGCGATGGAAAGCATCGGATTCGGCGCTGAGCGGAATTCAGGGCGGGCGCCGCGCCGGCCCATGGGAAACGGCGATGATGCCCGTGCTCAGGGCGTGGAATCGCGGCGACATGGCAGGGGCACATGCGGCTGGGCATCGCCTGCTCGAAACGGTTCCGAACTCCGAGTGGGCGATCGTGGTCGCCTGGGATGCCACTGGGCTAGGCCGGCAACGGGAGGCGCTGGATCTCATCGAGCGCGTTCCGCACACGATGCCGTGGCTGGAACGATGGGCCACGGTGATCCGGTTTCAAGCCCTTCATTTGAGCGGCGACTATGGCGGTGAGCTTCGGGTCGCCAACGAAGGTCTGCTCAAGGAACCAGACAGTCGCTGGTTCCGGCAAGTTGCCGTGCGGGCGCTCGCGGGCCTGGGGAGAACCAGAGAGGTCGAGCAGCGATGTGTTGAATCGTTTCAGCTCACCGCACAGCCCCAATTCGAGTGGCAGCCTTGTCTGCAGGGCATCATGGAGCTCTGGGGCCATGGCCACGTTCGCGAGGCTTATGTGCTGGCAGACCGCGTCGTCCGGAGCACCCGGCCCACCGTGAGCGCGCTCGACCGAGCCGACCTCTGGACCTCGGTTGGGGATTGGGATGCGACAGCGCGGGCGCTCTCGGAAGTGCCGGACAGCCTGCGAAACCAGGCGGAGTACCTTCACCTCTTTATTCTGACCCAGGCTGCGAGCGGTGACCGCATCGGGGTGAACGAGAGCCGGCGTCGGCTGGATTTACTCGGTGCGTTGCACGACGCGGCCGAGCCGCACGGATTCTCCCTGCGGGAAGCGGAACTCGCGGCCCTCCTCGGGGACCGGGATGAGGCGGTGGACTGGTTGGCGAAGGCTTTCCAGCAGGGCTTTCGCTTCAGGACCCATTTGCATCAGAGTCCCTTCTTCGTGCGGCTCCACGGCTACCAGAGGTTCGAAGACCTCAAACAGCCGATCGACGATCCTGCTCATCGCCGGCTTGCTGTCAAGGCGCCGTAAGCCGGGTCAGGTCACGGAATCCTGGCCGGCTCCACCGTCGCAAAGATCCACCCCATCCCCTTGTCCCGGAGCATCCGGTTGAACCGGTCCAGATCGGTCTGAATCAGGCGGTCCAGCTCCTCCCGCGCCGTCCGGGCCCGCTGCCGGAGCACCCCACCCACCTCCCGCTGCGACGCGGTCGGCGCATTGTCGGTGCTCCCGATGTCGCCGAGCAGGTAGACCAGCTTCTCCCCGGTCTTGGCAGGATAGCGGATCAGATCCTGCCCCCGTCCCGTAATCCTCACCTGGGTGAGCTGCTCCTCCACCCCGACGAACTTCTGCTCCAGCGAGTCGGTCGCCCGGATCACGGCGGTGTCTTCCTTGGCCAGCGCCTTGAGGGTGGCCAGCTGCAGGCGGACTCCCTGGATGGTGTTGGTCATCTCCACCACGCTGTCGAGCGTCCGGGTCAGCTCCCCGGCCAGCGCCGCCTGAGCCGCGATGTCCTGCTCGGTTCCCGGCGTATTGGGGTCCTTGCGCAGCTCGAGCGGCTGGGTGAACTCCTGCCCGCTGATCCGGAGCCGCACCGTGTACCGGCCCGGCGGCGCCAGCAGCGCCACCCGGCCCAGGCTCGGGCTCGCCTTGCCGGCCAGCTCCGCCCGGATGTGCGGCGCGTACAGAGGAGGGGTGCGGACCAGCGGCTCCCTGGTCTGCTCCAGCTGGAGATTCCAGGTCAGCCGGTTGATCCCCGCCGCCCGGGGCGGGTCCTTGATGGTCCGGACCACCTTGCCAGTCGCGTCCAGCAGCGCGATCGACACGCTGTCCTGCTTCGTCTTGAGCCAGTAATTGATCGAAGCGCCGTAGGGCGGGTTTTGCCCAGTCACCGGGTCGTACCAGGCGGTCATCGGCGGCTCAGCGAACCGGAACCGGTAGGCCGGCCTCGGCGCGAACAGGTGGGCCTCCTTCGCCGCCACCTCGTTGGTGAGCTGCTGGAGCGGAGTGATGTCGTCCAGGATCCAGAAGCCCCGCCCGTAAGTCGCGATCACCAGGTCGTTGAAGTGCTCCTGCACCGTGACGTCGTGCACCGGTGCATGCGGCAGGTTGCTCTGGAGCGGCTGCCACAGCTCCCCGTCGTTGAACGACACGTAGAGCGCGTTCTCGGTGCCGAGATACAGCAGCCCGCGCCGCACCGGGTCCTCCTTCACCCAGTGGGCGTAACTCAGCGGAGTCCGCGGAATCCCGTTCACGATCAGCTTCCAACTCCTGCCCAGATCGCTGGTCTTGAGGACCCAGGGTTCCCGGTTGTCCACCTGGTGTCCGTCCACCGTCACGTAAGCGGTCGCCGCGTCGTAGCGCGACGGCTGAATGTTGCTCACGGTGCCCCACTCCGGCATTCCGGGCACCCTGGGCGTGACGTTGCTCCAGGTCCGCCCGCCGTCCTGACTCAGCTGCACCAGCCCGTCGTTGGTTCCGGCCCAGATCATTCCCCTGGTGAGCTTCGACTCGGCGATCGCGAACACCACCCCGGCGTATTCCACCCCGATGTTGTCGGGGGTGAGGCCTCCGGAGATTCCCTGCCGGGTGGTGTCGTTGCGGGTCAGGTCGGGACCGAGCACCCGCCAGGTCCTGCCCCCGTCGCTGGTGGTATGGACGTGCTGGCTGCCCACGTACAGGGTGTTCCGGTCGTGGGGCGAGATCACCACCGGGAAGGTCCAGTTGAAGCGGTACTTCACCTCCCGGGCCGAGTGGCCGGCGGTCATCTCGGGCCAGATCTCGATGTTGTTGGCGATTCCGGTGCGCACGTCATATCGCGATACGATTCCGCCCACGCTGCCGAAGCCCGACGCGCTGGACCACACCAGGTTGGGATCCTCGGGGTCGGGGGTGGCCCAGCCGCTCTCGCCCCCGCCTACCGAGTGCCACATCCCCCGCGGAATGCCGATGTCGCCCCAGAAGCTGAACATCCGGCTGTTGCTCGGCCCCCGGGCCGAGGGGCCGTCCTGCCGGTTGCCGTAGACGTAGTAGGGAAT
>DATFGC010000576.1:0-3485 GCA_035249765.1 Gemmatimonadales bacterium
GGGGTGTGATAGGCGTGGGCCGAGACCCGCCGGCGCGCCTCCTCGAACTCCGCCGGGCCGGGCGGGCGGGAATCGTCGCTGGTCACGGAAGCCGGCCTCATGCTGTGTGGGAGTTCCGAAATATACGCGTCCTACCCTTCAGAATGGTCGCAGTGGGGAGAGACACCCCATGTCGTTCGACTGGCGCAGAGCGAGGGCATGATGGTACAGACCGTGATGGTCCCGGGATTCGCCCTGCGGCTCGGAGTGCACTCCGGCCGCTCGAGCCTCCCTCGCCACAGCCACGACGATCCCACCATCTGTTATGTGATCCGGGGCGGGTTCACCGAGTACTCCCGGGGAGAGGCCGCCCAGTGCGGCAGCGCCACCCTCAAGGTCACCCCCGCCGGCGAGCCCCATTCGAACCGATTTGGCGAGGCGGAGACCCACGGTCTCCGCATCGACGTGGACCGGAGCCGGTTTGCCGAAGTCCCCGATATTTACCGCAGCCTGGACGAGCGCCGGCACACCCGGGGCGGGCGCGCCGGTCAGCTGGCCCGCCACCTGGTGGGCGAGCTGAGCGCTCCCGATCCGACCGGCTCGATAGCGGCCGAGGGACTCGCCCTGGAGCTGCTGGTCGAGCTGGCCCGGCTGGCCGCCCCCCGCCGGCAACCCAACACGCCGCGATGGCTGCTGGCGGCCGAGGAGCTGCTCCGGGAAGAGTATCTCGGGAGCATGACGGTGAGCGCCCTGGCGCAGGAGGTGGGTGTGCACCCGGCGACCCTGGCCCGCGCCTACCGGCGCCACTTCGGCCGCACCGTCGGGGAACGGGTCCGCGAGCTTCGGGTGGAACACGCCACCCGCGCCTTGAGTGAGACGTCCGAGCCGCTCAGCGCCATCGCGCTCAAGTCGGGCTTCTGCGACCAGAGCCACTTCACCAACGTATTCCGCCGCTATGTCGGTGTGACGCCGGCGGCCTATCGGGCGGCGATGAGGTAAGACGCAAAGGCGCAAAGGCGCAAAGGCGCAAAGGCGCGGCGCACGAAATTCGGGCACCAGCGCACATTTCCAAGAGTCATTCGCTCGTCCAAGACCTCCCGCACCACCGATAGCATCCTCCACTGGTTCGACGGTCCTTGAAATCAGAAATCGACTTTCGACAGTGGAGTCATATCATGCATTCCCTCTGGTCCCATCCCAAAACGAGTGGCGCGATCATGGTGCTGGCCGGGCTCGCGGCCTGCCGGGATGATCCGGCCACCGCGCCGGTCGCCGAGGCAGCGCGGCGGGCGCCTCCGACGGTGCAATGCGATCCCGGCAACGGCGGCATCACCCTGCCCCCCGGATTCTGTGCGGTGGTCGTGGCCGATCTCACGCTCGGGGGAGCGCCCGCCCCGGCCCGGCACATGGCGGTGATGCCGAACGGCAACCTCTTCGTGGCCATCAACAGCCCGCGCAACCAGCAGCCCGCCTTCGGCATCATCGGGCTGCGCGACCAAGACGGCGACGGCCGCGCCGATGAGCAAACCGCCTTCAGCCCCGGGCTGGGCGGAAGCGGCATCGCCTGGGGCAACGGGCTGCTCTACTTCGGCGCCAACGATCGGGTCCTGCGGTTCCGGCTTCCGGCCGGCACGCTCACTCCGCTGGGCGCGCCCGAGGTGGTGGTCTCGGGGCTGCCCGACCAGGAGGACCACATCAGCAAGACAGTGGTGCTGGCCGACCAGCGGACTCTCTACGTGAACATCGGCTCCGCGTCGAATGCCTGCCAGGTGGCCAACCGCGAGCCGCAGTCGCCCGGAGTGTTCCCCTGTCCCGAGCTGCCGGTCCGCGCCGGGGTATGGGTCTTCGATCCGGGCGGGACCAACCAGTCCCAGTCCGACGGACTCCGATACGCGACCGGCTTGCGGAACATGGTGGCGCTGGCAGTGCGCCCGGGGTCGGGAGAGCTGTACGGGGTCCAGCACGGACGCGACATGCTGTTCGAGAACTGGCCCCAGTTCTTCACGGTCGAAGAGGATGCCGTACTACCGGCGGAAGAATTCGTCCGGATACCCCAGGGCAGCGACAACGGGTGGCCCTACTGCTTCCACGACGCGGTGTTCCAGAACCGGAAGGTCCTCGCCCCCGAGTACGGCGGCGACGGCGTCCTGGTGACCGGCACCCAGGGCATCAACTGCGCCAGCTACAACCAGCCGATCGCCAGCTTCGGTGCGCACTGGGCACCCAACGGCCTGACCTTCTATACCGGGAATCAGTTCCCCGCCCGCTACCGCGGCGGAGCCTTCATCGCATTTCATGGAGGATTCGACCGGGCGCCGCTGCCCAACGAGGGGTACAACGTGATGTTCGTGCCCATGGGCGGGAACGGACTTCCCTCCGGACCGGCCGAGCTGTTCGCGGACGGATTCGCCGGGTCCAGCGGCCCCCTGCCGGCCACGGCGGTGCACCGGCCGGTCGGGGTCACCGAGGGACCGGACGGTTCGCTCTACATCTCGGACGACCGGGGCGGCCGGATCTGGCGGGTGGTCTTCCGACGGCCGTAACCCAACCCCAGTTCAGATCGGCCGGCGCTCCTACTGGAGCGCCGGATCGATCCGGAATCGCAACAGCGCGGGCAGATCATTCTCGTCCCGCCCCAGCGCCCAGACCTGGTCGCCGTCGGCCTCCATGAGGGTGGTGCGGGGCGGGAAAGTCACTCGGCCCAGGAAGGTTCCGTCCGCCCCGAAGACCTCGTACGCCACCGGCGTGCGGAAGCGATTGACCGGGCGCTTGGGGTCGCTCGGCGGGACCAGCTCGGCATCGGGAATTCGCTCCGAGGGGAGGGCGACCCGGGCCCAGATCCGCCCGTCCCGCGACAGGAACAGCGCCATGAGAGGCGCCTTGGTCTGGGGAAGCGGAGGGCCCCGCCAGGACCAGTTCGGATCGGTCTGCCTCATGTTGTAGAGCAGGGCCTCGCGCTCTTCGGCCCGCTCCGCTTCGCTCACCGGAACGCCGGGCATGCTGCGCACAATGGCCCGGGGCCTAGCGCCGGGACGGGTGGCGATGATCTGGTAATTGCCTCCATGCGCCACCACGAAAAAGCCCTCCGGATGCCAGGCCCAGTGATACCCGGGCGCATACCGCGAGCTGGTGGAGGAGCGGCCTCCCTTCTGCTCGGCGACGTACACCTCGCGCTGCACCGGGAGATCGGGCGGCGCCAGTGAATCGCCCAGCGAGCCGTCGGGCCGGAGCCGCACTAGCCCCATCCGGCCCAGGATCTCTCCCTCCCGTGGCTCGGTGACCGGGCGCTTGAGATAGAGGGTCCCGCTCCGGTCGGTGATCAATCCGTTCGAGGTGGAGAACTGCGCCGGGGTGATGGTGCTGCCCCTGAAGTCCCCCGCCGAGGTGAACCGGGAGACCCGGGCGTTGCGGGCATCCCAGAGCGCCCAGCCGGTGTCCGAGAGGGCCACCATGCCGTTGCTGGAATTGAACTCGCCCGGGCCGGCTCCCTGGCGGCGTACCTGCGC
>DATFGC010000577.1:0-3102 GCA_035249765.1 Gemmatimonadales bacterium
GCCCGCAAGAGAAAGGGGGCGTAGCTCGACGCCCCCAGCACCAGAAAGACCGTCAGATACCACCCCCAGCGAGCCGCCGCGTAGCCGGCGTCGAGGAGGGTGAGCGGCCCGGTCACGGAGAGATGGAGAATCCGTAGGTGCCGCGAATGGCATGGCCATCCCGGCTGGCGGTGCGCCAGGTGACCAGGTAGCTCCCCGGCGGGAGCGGAGCGGGAAGCGGAGCCGCGACCGCCATCGAATCCGTGGTAGCGATGGCCTTGATCGTCACGATCTTGCTGCTGTCGGCCCGCAGCAGGGTGACGCTGGTGAACGGAATTTCCGGGCGTTCGTTGAACCAGAGCCGGATTTCGGCGGGCGACGCGCTCAGCGTCGCCCCCGCGGACGGCGTGGACTTGACCAGGTGGTTGTGAAACATCCCGGTCAGCAGCACGGCGGAGGCCGCCAGGAGCGAGAGTCGGGCAGGGAGTGTCATGCCCGAAAGATAATCCGGTCCGAAGGCTTCATCGTGCCGGCCAGATCCTGAGCAGGAGCGGGATATCGGCCGCCAGATCGTCCCGCTGAATGCCCATGGGGTAGACCACGTGGGCCGAGTCGTCAGGGGTGAAAGCCCAGAGATGGGCCCCATGACTCACGGTGTAGCCCGCGCTGCCCGGCACCTGGGGGTCCCGGCTGGCAGCCATCATTCCGAGGGAGCGCTGGGCGGCGTCGATCACCGCCGCCGGCCCCCGGGCCCCGATAAAGCTGGAATCGATCCCCTCGAGCCAGCTGCTGAGCCGTTCCGGGGTGTCCCGCTCCGGGTCGGTGGTGACGAACACGACCCGGACCTTCCCGGCCTGCTCGGCGGGAAGCGACCGCAGCGCGGCAGCCAGGTTGGCCATGTGGAGGGGACAGACGTCGGGACAGTTGGTGTAGCCGAAAAAGAGAAATGTCAGGGTGCCCCGGGTGTCGGCGCGGAAATCGAGGGGTTGTCCGTCGTCCCGCACCAGGGCCATTGCGGGGCGGGGCAGAGCCTGGGTCAGCCGGGGACCCCGCAGGTCCTCGGGCCGGGCCGGGGGAGCGCCCGCCTCGCACCCGCCGGCCGCCAGAAAGACGATCAAGAAGAGCTTGCGCATCATGTCCTGCCGTCAGGTGTTGGAATGGCGCCAAAGCGTCGCCAGAGCAGCGCGCCGATGGCCCATCCGAAGATTGCCCCCCCCACCGCATCGCTGCCGAAATGGGCCCCTGCCAGGATCCGGGTGAGGGCGCACCCCGCGGCGATTGCATAGGCCACCGGCGCGGTGCCGGGGAAGAGCCCTGCCAGCACCGCGGCGCCCCCGAACGCTACCATGCCGTGGCTGGTCGGAAAGCCCAGCCCGCTGGTGCTCCAGGTCCGCTCGGCGAAGTCGCGGAAGACATATTCGCCATCGGCGAATCCCGGCCGCTCCCTTCGCACCAGGAGCTTGAGCAGCTCCGCCACCCCGCCCGCCAGGGCGGGGCCCCAGAAGAGGAGCGCGGCCCTCCCCGGTCGCGAGTGACCCGCGCGGCGCATGGCCAGCCAGACCTCGAGCGCCAGCGGGGCCCAGAACACCAGGCTGCCGGTGACCCGGAGCATCCGGCCCCAGTCGCGCTCGTAGATGCCCGCCAGGGACAGGTTGCGCCAGACCCAGGGATCCAGCGCCAGGGACAGGATGAGCGCGCCCACCGCCGCGAGCGCTCCGCCCCAGGTCCGGAAACGGTTCACTGGGTGGGGAGCCGGATCTCGCCCGCGGCGCCGGCGATCACCGCCTCGAGGCGGTCGCGCGAGGAAGGCCCCGCCGCTCCCTGGAGGATCCGGGTGCCGCCGCCCTTGCCGCCGCCCAGGGTTGCCAGGGTCCGGTCGAACACCGGCTTGAGCTCGACCGGAACTGCGTCCGACTTCGCGAAGAGCAGCTGGGTCCGTGCGCCTGCCACGCCGAGCAGCGCGATCACTGCGGGGAGCGTGGTCATCCGGAGCGCGAGACCCTTGACTTCCTCCATGGGGCGATCCTCGAAGGCGGCGGTGACCACCCGAAGCTCTCCCACCCGCTGCGCGGTGTCGAGCCGCCGTCCCGCCTCCGCATCGAGCTCCCGCTCCCGGTGGGCGGACAGCTCCCGCCGGGCGTCGACCAGCGCCGCGGAAAGCCGGGAGACCGAGGCGAAGAGCTCACCCGGGGCGCAGGTCAGAGCGCTGGAGAGCTCGCGGATCAGCACGTGCTTCCTGGCGTAATCCGCCCTGGCCCGGCCGCCGCAGAGGAACTCGATCCGGGTGCCCCGGGTGAGCCGCTCGGTCCGGTGCACCGCGATCAAGCCGACTTCACCGGTGGCCGCCACGTGGGTTCCGCCGCAGGCCGAGTAATCGAACTCGCCGATGCCGACCACCCGGAGCTTCCCCCGGACATCCGGCGTTTTCCGCAGGGCAAGTCTGGGGAGCTCTTCGTCCTCGGGGAACCAGGCCCGGACCGCCAGGTTCTGCGCGACGATATCGTTGGCCAGGGCTTCGGCGTCGGACACGGCGGCATCGTCGAGCCTGGGGCCTTCGAGATCGATGGAGACGCTCTCCTGGCCCAGGTGAAAGCCGATGGTGGCCGCATTGGCCCGGCGGAGGAAAGCCTGGGAGAGAATGTGCTGGCCGGTGTGCTGCTGCATGTGATCGAAGCGCCGATCCCAGTCGAGTGACCCCGCCACCTGGCCCTGGGGGAGGGGAGCGTCGAGCTGGTGCACCACCGCGCCGTCTCCCTCCCGGATTGTGACGTTGGTCACCCGTGCCGGTCCCAGGGTGCCGGTGTCGTGAGGCTGTCCCCCCGAGCTGGGATAGAAATAGGTCTGGTCCAGCACGGCACTCGGCCCCTCGCGGGAGCTGCCGGTCTCGACCACCTGGGCGTCGAAGCGGCGGGTGTAGGAGTCGTCGTAGTACTTGCGGAGTGTCATGAGTGCGCCCTGAGGGACTCGAACCCCCAACCCTCAGATCCGAAGTCTGATGCTCTGTCCAATTGAGCTAAGGGCGCGTTGTCCAAGTATTACACCGTTTTGGATGATGTACTCTGGCGACCTCATGAGAAAAGCCTGTTCCCGTCTGTCGCTCGTCATTGTGTTGCTCATCCTGGC
>DATFGC010000578.1:0-6608 GCA_035249765.1 Gemmatimonadales bacterium
GAAGGGCAGGTCGCTGCTGGTCGTGAATTCATAGCGCTGCACCGGGGTCTCGGTCGGCGCCGGAGGACGCCGGGTCCAGCCCCAGATGGCGATCGCGACGGCGACGAGGAATCCGGCAGCCACCAGGCGGACGGTCGGACCGGCGGACGGACGGACCACGGCCGTGGTCGTGTACTGAGTGGCCGACAGGTCGCTCAGGGCGGCAGCGAATTCCTGGGCGCTGGCAAAGCGGTCGGCCGGGAGCTTGGCGAGCGCGGTGAGCACCGCCTGTTCCACAGGGGGCGGCACCGTGTCGCGAAGCACCCGCAGCGGCGTGGGCCGCTCGCTCAGCACCTTGGCCACGATCGCCTGGACGCTCGACCCGGTGAACGGCGGATCGCCGGTCAGCATCTCGTAGGTCACCGCACCCAGGGCGTAGATGTCGCTCTGCGCGCCGATGCCGCGCTCGCCCATCGCCTGTTCGGGGCTCATATACTGCGGGGTACCCAGCGAGAGCCCGGTCTGGGTCATCCGGGCGCCGCCGGCGTGCTGCACCGCGAGTGCGATCCCGAAGTCGGCCACCAGCGCATGCCCGCCCTGAAGCAGAATGTTCTCCGGCTTGATGTCGCGGTGAATGATCCCGAGCGCGTGCGCGGCGCCCAGGGCGTCGGCCACCTCCCGGGCGATCCGGAGCGCCGCGTCGATGGGGAGCTGCCGGTCTCGCTCCAGCCGGGTGCGCAGGGTCTCCCCCCGCACGTAGGGCATGACGTAGAACAGCAGCCCGTCGGCCTCGCCGCTGTCCAGCAGCGGCAATATGTGGGGATGCTGGAGCCGGGCGGTGGTCTTGATCTCGCTCAGGAACCGGTCGCCACCCAGCGCGGCACCGAGATCCGGATGCAGCACCTTGATGGCGACCTCACGCTCGTGGCGCAGGTCGTGGGCGAGGTAGACAGTGGCCATCCCGCCCGCGCCCAGCTCGCGCTCGATGCGGTAGCGTCCGGCCAGGGCAGCCCCCAGCCGCTCCAGAGTCGAGCTCAGACCTGTCTCCTGTCGTCGGGAACCATCGGGGAACCATCAATCATACGTCTTCCCGGGGCGTCTTGCCCGCGCGTGTCGCAAAGGGATACACTTGGGCGCCTCTCAGGAGTGCCCTCATTGGACGAGCTGCTGCACCGGGTTCAGGCGGCGCTGGGCGACGCGTTCCGCGTCGAAACCGAGCTGCCCGCCGGCGGGATGAGCCGGATTTTCCTGGCCAACGAGCAGTCGCTCAACCGCCGGGTGGTCGTCAAAGTCCTGCCCCCCAACATGACGAGCGAGGTCAGTGCGGCCCGTTTCCGCCAGGAGATGGAGATGCTGGCCCGACTCCAGCATCCTCACATCCTGCCGATCCTGAGCTCGGGGACCCGGGGCGAGCTGCTCTATTACATCATGCCCTTCGTGGCGGGGGAATCGCTCCGCCACCGCCTGAGTGAGCACGGCAAGCTGCCGGTCGAGGACGCGATCCGGATCCTCACCGAAGTGGCCGACGCCCTCGGCTACGCCCACGCTGCCGGCGTGCTCCATCGCGACATCAAACCGGAGAACATCCTGCTCGAGGGACGCCACGCGGTCCTGGCCGACTTCGGCGTGGCTCGCGCCCTGGTGGACGCGCGTACCGGGGCCAAGCTCACCGCCACCGGCGTGTCGGTGGGCACGCCGGGGTACATGTCTCCGGAGCAGGTGTCGGGTGATTCGATCGACGCGCGAGCCGATCTCTATGCCCTCGCCGTCGTCGGTTATGAAATGCTGAGCGGGAAACCGCCGTTCGAGGGACCGTCGGCTCAGGCGGTTCTGACCGCCCATCTGATCACCCCGCCCCTTCCCCTCACCGAGGTGCGCCCGGAAGTCCCCGCCCATGTGAGCCGCGCGATTTCACGGGCCCTCTCCAAGCGACCCGAGGAGCGCTTCCTGACCGGACAGGAATTCGCCGATGCCCTCGGCCGATCCCATCTGGACGCGCCGGTCGCGCCTTCTCCCGCGGCTCCGCGGCGCAGCGTGTTGTCCCTTGCCGTGGGGATGCTGCTCGTGGCGGCCGCCGCATGGCTGCTGCGTCCCCGGGGCGATTCCATTCCGGCGCCGATCCGGAGCGCGATCCAGGTCGCGGCGGATTCCGGCCGACTCGACCTCATCGCCGCGCTGCTCGACAGCGCCGGCGTGACGATCTCGCACGGGGATCTGGGTGACGTGGCGTCCCGGGTCGCGGGCTCGCTCCGGGTCACCAGCGACCCATCTGGCGCCGAGGTAACCATCGCCCGCGCCACTCCGCTGGCGGGCTTCGCGGAGCGAGCGTTCAAGCCCTTCGGCACCACCCCCACCGAGGAAGCCGCCGTGGTGGCAGGCGAGTACGCGATCCGGGTTTCCCTCGCGGGATCGATGCCCCGGGTCGTAGTCACCCGAATCGACACCGGTGCCAACCGGGCCGCAGCGGTCACGCTGCTTCCCGCCGACACCAGCCTGGGAGCGGTGATTCAGATCGACTCGGGTCGCTCACCGGTCGACGGCTCGGCGGTGCCCGCGTTCATTCTGTCGCAGTTCGAAGTAACCAACGAACAGTTCCAGCGTTTCGTCTCCGCGGGAGGCTATCGCAACCTGGAGCTGTGGCCAGCCACCATTCAGGTCGGTGAGCGGGTAGTGCCCGCGGCCGAAGCCATGGCGCGATTTGTGGATCGGACCGGGCTACCGGGTCCCCGAAACTGGGAGGGGGGTAAGCACGGCAACGGCAGGAGTGACCATCCGGTTTCCGGCGTATCCTGGTACGAGGCCAGCGCCTATGCCAAGTGGGCCGGAGGCGTGTTGCCCACCGCGCACCAATGGTGGCGGGCGGCGCTCGGGGATTCCCTCAGCGTCTATCCCTGGGGGATCGATGCGACCGGCGCGCAGTACCGCGCCAATCTGGAAGGCGTCGAGACTACCGCTGTTGGGAGCTACCCGCTCGGCGTGAGCCGCTTCGGCGCGATGGATCTCGCCGGCAACGTCCGTGAATGGCTGGCCGATGCGGTCTCCGGTGAAGCGCGGTACCTTGCAGCGGGAGGATCCTGGCAGGATCCGTTCTACATGGCCGACCTGACCCACATGGAGGGCTTTCCGCCCGCCTACGCCAGCGCCACCATCGGATTCCGGGTGGCGCGGCCGCTTTCCACTGCCGGAAGGAATTGAGGATGCGCGTTCCCCTCGCCTGCGCACTGCTGCTCGCCCTGCCGGCGGAGACCGTCGCACAAGCCAGGCCTGAGGGCGACGAGTGGCTGAAGCGGCCGGTCGACGACCGGACCTTCCGGACCTACCTCTCCTTCTTTGCGTACGATCACCAGCAGCCACTGGACCTCAAGGTCGCCTCGACCCAGGACGTCGACGGCATCAAGGCCGACGCGTTGAGCTTTCAGAGCGGCCCGGGTGCTCGTGTGACGGCCCGCATCACCTACGGGCCCGCTACTCCTCGCGGTGGGCCGGGCATCGTGCTGATCCACGGAGGGAGTCCGCCGGGGAAGGACTCGCCGGCAATGAAGAATTTTGCCGAGTTTCTGGCCCGGGCGGGTTACACGACCATCGCCTTCGACCTCCAGTATTTCGGCGAGCGAAAAACCGAGTTGCTGACCACCTTCAGCGAGGCGGAGAAGCACGACAAGCTGTACAACCAGTCCAGTGCGTATCTCACCTGGGTCACCCAGACGGTCAAGGACGCCGGCCGGTCCTACGATCTGCTGGTGGAGCGGGGCGTCGATCCCAAGCGCATTGCGCTGATCGGGGCGAGCCGCGGCGGACAGTTGAGCCTGATTGTCGGCGGGGCGGACAGCCGGTTCGCTACGGTGCTGGCCTTGATCGCCGGCCACTTCGACGCCTCGGAGACCGGACATCATGGCGCCGCCTGTCCGGCGAACTACATCGGGCGGATCAGCCCCCGGCCGCTGTTGATGATCAACGGCAACTTGGACGCGGACTACAATCGCAAGCTGTCGGTGGAGCCGCTGCAGCGGCTGGCCAAGGAGCCGAAACAATTCGTCTGGCACGAGGAGGGGCATACCCTGCCGCCCGAATCGACCCGGGCGACGGCGCTCGCGTGGCTGCGGGACAAACTGCGGTGAGCGGTAATGAGGTCCCGCTTACCGCTCACCCCCTTACCGCTTACCGCTTCCCGCCCTGCTTGGCAAGCTGGTTCCGCATCTCGGTCCGAAAGTCGCGGATGACCACGGTGCGAACTGTGCGCACCGGGCGCACCAGAAGGAAGGTCCCGTCCGGGGCGATATCGAAGGGCCCGTGCAGCACATCGTCGAGGGCGTAGTCCCCTTCGAACAGCACCCGGGTGCCGGTGACCTCGGAGCTCGACGCGAAGGCGACCGTCGTAGCCATCATCCGGTTGACCTGCGGGTAGTAGATCGTTCGGCCGTCCCTGCTCCAGATCGGAAGTCCCGCTCCTCCCTTGGAGATCTGGATCCGCCCGCCCGGCCCCGGAAAGGGTGCGATATATACCTCCCGCAAACCGCCGGTTTCCGCCGTGTACGCCACCCAGCGCCCGTCGGGTGAAAACCGTGGGCCGGTCTCGAATTCCAGGTTGTCGGTGAACGGCCTCGACGTGGTGTCGGGAAGTGTCCACCACCAGAGGTCCTGGCTGCTGGCTGCGCCGGAGGACACCCGTCCCAGTACGGTCTTCCCGTCCGGCGCCATCACCAGCTCGTTGACCGCGACCCGCGGCCCAGGCACCACCCTCTCGGCATCGCTGCGATCGGTGGCCCGCACTACCACCGCATTCCCCGCCGGGGCCTGGCGCCGGTAGAAAAGACGGCGGCCGTCGGGCGACCATTCGGGCCGGTCCCGGGTGGTGGCGATTTCGTCCTCGCCGAATCTGGAGAGGATGCCGCTGCCGCGATCGAGGATCCAGATCGCCCGGCGGTTGAAGCTCTCCACGGCGACTGCGACCCGGCGGCCATCGGGAGAGAACCGCGGATTCAGAAATCCCATGGTGTCGGCCACCGCCGGCCGGGTTCTTCCTTGCTGATCCGCATACACCAGCTGCGACGCGGTCGCCCCGTCCCGGAACAGGAGGTCGCCGGTATGGGACAGGATCGCGATCCCCATTCCGGTGCCGACGCTCATCTGCACCCCGCTGGCCACCCGGAGTGGGGGCCCGGTGGTGACCCGGGTCCGGGCGTCGAAGGGCGCGGCCATCACGTCGCCGGTGCGGGTGACATATATCAGCTTGCCGTCGAGCAGCCCGAGCGGGTGGTAGGCCTCGTGATTGACCCGGGTCGAGGTGCCGTCGCCCAGGGATCCCGCGTACACGAAGACCGAGTCCCCCACCGCCGAGAACGATGCGTAGAGCAGATGGCCGGGTTCGGGGAGCGCAACCGGCCAGCGCAACCCGTCGCTGCCGGGGGCGCGGAAGACTTCACGTACCTTGCCGCCATCCTGGTGCACCGCGAACAGCGTGATGGAGGCATTGGTCGCGAAGACGATTTCTCCGTTGCCGCACCAGGCCAGACCCCGCGAGGTCGCTCCAGGCACCGAGGCAAGCTGGATGGGCGTGCCTCCCTCCAGCGGCAGCTTCACCAGCTGGGCCCCGCTGAAGAACGTCAGCCAGCGGCCGTCGGGGGAAAATGCCGGATCGGTGGCGCCGGCTGTGCCGGTGATGGCGACCGCCTCCAGCTCGTCGAAGCGACGCCGGAAGAGCTGCTGCGGTCTGCCTCCAATGCTCGCTACGTAGACAATGGTCGAGCCGTCGGGTGAAAGCGCAAACACCTTTCCGATGATGTTGGGGGTCCGCTCTCCGGTCTGGGCCTCGAGTACGAACCGGGTGGCAGCAAGCGGGGCGGCCGGAGCTCTCGCCTGGCCCTGCCGTCCGAGCAGCCAGCCGCCCAGAGCCGCGAGTACGACCAGCGCAGCGATCAAGACGCGGAGGCGCGGAGACGCGGAGACGCGGCCCCCTCCCGCGCCCTCGCGTCCCCGCGCCCTCGCGCCTGCCGACGTCACCGAAGCGTCGGCGCGAAGCGCAGCGACGAACTCCGCGGAACTGCCAAACCGGTCGGCCGGGAGCTTGGCCAGCGCCTTGAGCACCGCCTGCTCCACGCCGGGCGGCACCGTGTCGCGCACCGTGCTGGGGGGTACCGGCCGCTCGGTCAGCGCCTTGGCGATGATGGCCTGCACCGTGGCGCCGGTGAACGGCGGATCGCCGGTGAGCATCTCGTAGGTCACCGCGCCCAGGGCGTAGATGTCGCTCCGCAGGTCTACGGCCCGCTCGCCCATCGCCTGCTCGGGCGACATGTACTGCGGGGTGCCCAGCGACAGTCCGGTCTGGGTCATCCGAGCCCCGCCGGCATGCTGCACCGCCAGCGCGATCCCGAAGTCCGCCACCAGGGCGTGGCCGCCCTGGAGCAGGATGTTCTCCGGCTTGATGTCGCGGTGGATGATGCCGAGGGCGTGCGCGGCGCCCAAAGCATCGGCGACTTCCCGCGCGATCTGGATGGCGTCGTCAAGGGGAAGCTGCCGCTCCCGGGTCAGCCGGGTGCGCAGGGTCTCCCCCCGCACGTAGGGCATGACGTAGTACAGCAGTCCGTCGGCGGCGCCGGAGTCCAGCAGCGGCAGGATATGGGGATGCTGGA
>DATFGC010000579.1:0-8517 GCA_035249765.1 Gemmatimonadales bacterium
TGCTGCACGAGCTGGACGATCTCACCCCCGCGGAGCTCGAAGCGGTGCTGGAGACGATTCCCCCGACTGCGGAAGAAGCCCTGCACGTGGAAGCCGCCCCGCTGGGTGAGCTTTCCGTGTCCGACCTGGAGCGCATGCTCCGAGCGATGGAGTGACGATGAAATACCGTGGGGCAGTGGTGCTCGCCTTGCTGGCCGGCGCGCCGGCCAGCGCGACCGGACAGCAGGACACCCTCAACGATCCGATCCGGGCCGAGCGGCTCCGCCAGATGGTGGAGCAGCGATTCGGGGAGCGGGTGAAGGAGCAACTCGGTCTGACCGACGAGCAGGCGATGAAGGTGCGGGCGACGCTGGGGCAGCTGGCGGTCCGGCGCCGCGGCATGGAACGGCAGGAGCGCGCCATGCGCCAGGCGCTCGCCTTCCAGCTCCGCCCCGGCGTGGCCGCCGACGCCGACAGCGTGGCCCGGCTGGTGGACGCGCTGACCAGTCACCGGATCGCCTATGCCCAGACCTTCCGGGACGAGATGCGCGAGCTCTCCGCCATTCTCAATCCGGTCCAGCGGGGGCAGTACCTGATGATGCGCGACCGCCTGATGCAGCGGGCCCAGGAGCTTCAGCAGGGGCGGAACGCCCCGCCCCCGGCCGCGCCCTTCCGTCCCAATCGCCGCCCGTAACCCGCCGCACTTCACGATCAATTTCCGCTGGGCCGGTTATACTTGGTGCCGGCCCGAGTGGCGGAATGGCAGACGCAGCGGACTCAAAATCCGCCGGGGGCAACCCCGTGCGAGTTCGACTCTCGCCTCGGGCATCTGGATGCTGGAAGCTGGTCGCTCGATGCTGGACCTGCCGCCCAGCATCCAGCATCCAGTTCCCAGCAACCGTCATCTGGTTTACGTTCCCGACTCCTCCACCCGGACCCCCATGACCTTCGAGACCCAGGTCATTGCCGCAGCACCCGAAGCCCACGCCACCCCGTTCCTGATTGTCCTGGTTCCCCAGGGCAAAGAGCCAGCCTCCCTGGCGGCGCTCGACAAGGCCAGCGGCGGGGCCATTTCGCGCTGTTATGCGGCAGGTGATTTCACCGGGAAGAAGGACGAGACCGCGCTGCTCTACGCCGTAGGGAAGCGGCCTCGCATCCTGCTGGTTGGCGTGGGCACGCCGGGTGAATGGAGCCGGGCCGCACTGCGGCGTGGGGCCGCGGTCGGAAGCCGCCGGGCCCGAACCACCGGAATGCCCGGTGCGGCGCTCTTCGTCACCCCGGAAGCCCTTGGGCCGGTGGATCCGAAGCTGCTGGGACAGCTGGCCGCCGAGGGCGCGGCGCAGGGCGCCTGGCACTTCCTGGCGATGAAGCAGCCGCCGGAAGAAAAGAAGCCTCCCTACGAGCGGCTCGAGATTCTGGCTCCGGCGGACACCGACGCGGTGCGCGCGGGCCACGCGATCGGCGCCGCGATCGGGGCCGGCCATCTTGCCTGCCGGGGAATCCAGGTCCTGCCCGGCAACCATCTCCCCCCGTCCCGGATTGCTGAAATCGCAGTCGAGACCGGCAAGCGGCTCAACTTCGAGGTCACGGTGCTGAACAAGGCGGCCATCGAGAAGGAAAAGATGGGCGCCCTGCTGGCGGTGTCGCAGGGAAGCGCCGAGGAGCCCCGCTTCGTCGTGCTGGAGTACAAGGGGGCCGAGGGGGCGCCGATCGTCCTGGTGGGCAAGGGCGTCTCGTTCGACACCGGCGGCATCTCCATCAAGCCGGCTCAGGGCATGGAGGACATGAAGTACGACATGTCCGGCGCCGCCGCGGTGATCGGCACCTTCGAGATGCTGGGCCGGCTCCGCCCCAAGCTCCGGGTGGTGGGGCTGATTCCCTCGGCGGAAAACATGCCCTCGGGTACCGCCATCAAGCCGGGCGACGTGGTCACCAGCCAGCTGGGCAAGTCCATCGAGATCGTGAACACCGATGCCGAGGGCCGGCTGCTGCTGGCCGACGCGCTCTCCTATGCCCGGCGGTTTTCTCCCGCCTGCGTGGTGGACATCGCCACCCTCACCGGGGCGATCACCATCGGGCTGGGACACAGCGCGGCAGGACTCATGGGCACCGACACCGCGCTGATCCGGGATCTGCTCGCGGCTGGTCAGCGGGCCAACGAGCGGGCCTGGGAGCTGCCGCTCTGGGACGAGTACCGGGACCTCAACAAGTCCGACATCGCCGACGTGAAGAACAGCGGCGGCCGCGCGGCCGGGAGCATCTCGGCCGCGTGGTTCCTCCGGGAATTCGCCGACGGTTTCCCCTGGGCCCACCTCGACATCGCCGGCACCGCCTACAGCGACCGCGACGATCCCTCCATGGGCAAGGGCCCCACCGGGATGGGAGTGCGCCTCTTCAGCGAGTTCCTGCTCGCGCGGGTGTGAGGCACTTCCTCCTCACGGCGGCGCTCCTGCTCGCCGCGGGGACCGCCCCGCTCGGGGGCCAGGTCGTGGACACCACCCGCGCCGACTCGCTGGCCCGCGACACCGTCGACTACACCGGCCATTTCCTGAAGGCCCAGCAGGATGCCCGGCGCCTCATTCCGGTTCCCCCGCGGATCGGCGCCGGCACCCTGATGCCCGGGGCCAGCCGGTTCGTCTTCGGCCCCGATTCGATTCTGTGGCACAACGCGGAAACGGTGAGCGACGTGCTCACCAAGGTCCCCGGCCTCTATCTGCTGCGGGGCGGCTGGGCCGGCCGCCCCGAGCTCCCGGCCTACCAGGCCCGCGGGGCGGCCTCGGTCGAATACGTACTCGAGGGAGTTCCGTATTTCCCGATGGGTCAGGATTCCCTGTCGCTGGACCCGTCGATGCTCCCGCTCAGCTTTCTCGACCGGATCGAGATCGAGCGGTTCCCCGGACTGCTCCGGGTGCTGCTCTTCCTCCGCCGCCACGACCGGGGTGTGCCCTACAGCCGGATCGGCATCGCCAGCGGGGATCTCGAGATCGCCCGCTATCAGGGCGTGATCGAGAAGCGGGGCAGCAACGGCCTCGGCGTCACCGCCGCCTTCGATCACTTCGGGGTCCCCGCCCAGCCCTCGGTCCCAGGAGACTATTCCAACACCCAGGGGCTGATCCGGCTGGACTACATCCCCTCGGAGCGATTCGGCGCGGTCCTCCAGTACCTCCGCAATTCTCCCGAGCGGGAGGCGGTGCTCTCGGGCGGAACCACCGGTGACACGCTGAGCAATGCCCGTGCGGGAACCCGGACCGACCTCTCGGCCAGGGTCTTTCTCAGCCGGCAGAGCGCCGGGCTGGGACCCCGGGTGGACCTGGTCGTCGCGCGGACCGGCTGGACCGATGAGATCCACAAGGATTCCACCCGGGTGCTGACCGACTCGCTCGACGACGCGGGCAACGTGGTCAAGACCGACACCACCTACGCGCTGAGCGAGCACCGCCGCAACCTCACTCAGGCCGGAGTCATCGCGGCGTACCGGCTGCCCGGCGCCAGCCTCGAGGGCAGCGCATTCTGGCGCTCGACCTGGACCCCGCTCGAGCTCCGGCTCCGGGGCGGGATGGCGTTTACCCGATTCCTCACCGGCAGCGTGGACGCGGTGTACCAGCGGCACGACGGGGGACGGGCCAACAGCTGGATCACTGCGCGGGCCGGGGTGGCGCTGCCGCTGGGGTTCTCCGCCAGCGCGGTGTACCGCCGCGGCTACGGCCTCGCCTTTCCGATGGTGCGGCGCAACCTGCCCCACGATCTCGACGATCGCAGCCTGATCGGTGCCTGGCAAAGCCGCCTGGCCCAGGTCGAGGTGGCCTACACCTCCAACACCGGATTCCGCCCCGAGGGATGGGCCCAGTACCCGGCGCTGGGCACCATTACCCCGCACCAGCGGACCAACTGGCTCACGGTAAACGCGCGGGTCGCTCCGCTCCAGTGGGCGATCCTCGATGGCTGGTACAGCACTCCGCAGGGAACCCGCCCCGAGGGACAGCCCCCGACCCACTCGATCGTCAACGCGACCATCCAGAGCAAGTTTCTTCCGACCTTCAGGAGCGGGATCTTCAACCTGAAGCTCCAGGCCACCATGGAGAGCTGGGGCACCGGCGTGCTGGCGCGGGACACGACCGGGACACCGGTGACGCATCGCGGCGCGACCCAGTTCCGGGCCTACATCGGTCTCCAGATCGGCGCCTTCACCGCCTACTACGACCGGTATAATCTCCTCGGCGCGCGCGATGACCTCGGCTATGTGCCCCGGCTCGCTGTTCCAGCGTATGCCAGCACCTTCGGAGTACGATGGGAATTCCTGAATTGAGGACCCTGATCCTGCTCGGGCTGCTGGCTCCGGGCTTAAGCGCGCAGGCGCCGCGGGACACCCTTCACTGGGTCAGCAGTTTTCAGGGCCGGGTGAGCGGGCGCATGGACCACTGGATCGAGCCCGACGGGACGGTGGCCTGGTTCATCGAATACAACGACCGGGGGCGGGGACCACGGACCACGACCAAGGTGGCTCTGGATCCCAGGGGCTGGCCGGTCACCATTGCCGTAGACGGGCACAACTATTGGAAGAATCCGGTCCGGCAGCGCTGGAGTCTGCCCGAAGGTCGGGCGCCGCTGGGCTTCGGGATGAACTGGCTGGATTCGTGGATCTGGCAGCCGCTCCTGGTGCGCGCGTTCGACCGGGCGCGCGGGACGGGGATGCCGGTGGCGGCGGGGAGCGACAGCACCGCACCCGCGGCGGCTCTGCGGACCGTGGAGCGGCTCCGGGTTCGCTCCGACGCCGGTCTCCAGGAAGAGATCTCCTTCGTCGCGATTTCCTGGGGCGGTTCGGTCCGGGGCAGGCTGTGGCTCGACCAGCGGGGTGAGCTGTTCGGCATCGTCGGGTGGCAGAGCCTGGTGCGGAGCGGCTGGCAAGCGGCGCTGCCCGCGATGATCGCGGTGGAAGAGCGGCTCGCCGCGGCGCGGATGGCGGAGACCGCGGCCAAGCTGCTGGTGCCGCCCGCCGCTCACGTCGCGGTGACCGGGGTCGCCCTGGTGGATGTGCGGAGCGGTGAGGTGCGGCCCGGCAGCACCATTCTGATCAGGGATTCCCTGATCGTCGCCACCGGGCCCGACGGATCGGTGCCCATCCCGGCCGGCGCCCACCGCATCGATGGAACCGGCAAGTGGGCGCTTCCGGGGCTCTGGGAGATGCACGGCCACCTGGGTGCTTCGAGCGACTCGTATTCTCGTTCGCGGATGGCCGACGGGGTGCTTGCTGCCCGCGATCTGGTGGGGACCCTCCCTTCCGTGCACAGCATTCATCGCCGCCGGGAAGCGATCCGGGCAGGGCGCGAGGTCGGGCTCACCTTGGTGATCTCCGGATTCATGGACGGGCCCGCCGAGAATGCCGGTCCGACCTCGGTGCTGGTGGCGACCGAGGACTCGGCCCGGAGCGCGGTGCGGAGCTACGCCGCGATGGGATACGATCAGATCAAGATCTACTCCTCGCTCGACCCCCGGCTGGTACCGGCCATCGTGGACGAGGCGCGGAAGCACGGCATGCGGGTCAGCGGGCACATCCCGGCCTTCATGACGGTGGAGCAGGCGGTTCGCGCCGGGCTCAGTGAGGTCAACCACGCGAACATGCTGATGCTCAACTTCTTCGGCGATACCATCGACACCCGGGGCACTGACCGGTTCTACATCCCGATGGAGCGGTGGCCCGAAGTGGAGATCGGCTCTGCGCGGGTGCAGGATTTCATCCGGCTGCTCAAGGAGCGGGACATCGTCCTCGATCCGACACTCTGCATCTTCAAGGCGCAGTGGGGCACCCAGGGGGGCATTCCGGTCCGCACCGGCTTCACCGCGGAGCACTACCGGCAGGGCTACCAGCGGATGCAGGACCTGGTGATGGCGATCTACCGGGGAGGGGTGCGGATGGTGGCCGGCACCGACAATTCCTGCACGGTGCAGGACGAGCTGGCGATTTACGCCTCGGCCGGGATTCCGGTTCCCGAGCTGCTCCGGATGGCGACGCTGGGCGCGGCCGAGGTGGCGGGGCGGGGGCGGGAGCTGGGCTCGATCAAGCCGGGCAAGTTGGCCGACCTGATCCTGGTGGACGCCGATCCCATGGCCAACATCCAGAACACCCGGCGGGTGTCCTGGGTCCTCAGGGGCGGCGTCCCGCTCAGCCGCGCCCAGCTGGCGGGCAGCACCGACTGGCCTTAGGCCCGGAGGGGCTCGCGGGGGCTGGAGTGCGGCGACCCGGTCGCCGCGTTTTTTGTGCCGACCCACTGGGGGCTTGGGGTTACCGTTGCGCAGGACGGATGGGATATCCATGTGGGGTGGATATGCCTGCGAAGCCTCCGGGCCCCACCCGGTTCCTCCCTCAGGTCCGCGCCGCCATGCGGCTCCGGCGGTTATCCCCGCGTACCGAGGAGACCTATCTGGCGTGGATTCTCCGCTACATCCGCCATCACGGCACCCGGCATCCCGGGACCATGGGGGAGCCCGATGTGCTGGAGTTCCTCAACTGGCTGGTGGTGGACCGCCGAGTGGCGCACAGCACCCAGATGCAGGCTCTGAGCGCCCTGCTGTTTCTGTACCGGGACGTGCTGCGGACCCCGCTGGGCGATTTGCGCGGGCTGATCCGGGCCCGGGGGCCGGTCAGGCTGCCGGTCGTGCTCACGGCGGGGGAGGTCGGGGCGGTCCTGGGCCAGCTGCGAGGCAGCATCTGGCTGGCAGCGGCACTGCTTTATGGCTCCGGTCTGCGGCTGTCGGAGGCGCTGGGGCTTCGGGTGAAGGACCTGGATTTCGGCCGGCGGGAGATCGTGGTGCGGCGCGGGAAGGGCGGCAAGGACCGGGTGACCATGCTGCCGGAGAGCCTGACGGCGCCGCTCCAGCGGCATTTGAAGCGGGTCCGGGAGATGCACCAGCGCGACCTGGCTCGAGGGGACGGCGCAGTCGTCCTTCCCGACGCGCTCGAGCGCAAAGTCCCTTCGGCGGCCAGGGGGTGGGCCTGGCAATGGGTCTTTCCCGCGTTGCGAAGGTACATCGACACGGAGACGGGGGAGCGCCGGCGCTGGCATATGCATCCTTCACTGGTCCAGCGCGCCGTCGCGGAGGCAGTCCGCCGGGCGGGGGTCGGAAAACGGGCCAGCTGTCACACCTTCCGGCATTCGTTTGCCACCCATCTCCTGGAGGGAGGGTATGACATCCGGACGGTGCAGGAGCTGTTAGGGCACGCGGAGGTGAGCACCACGATGATCTACACGCATGTGCTCAACAGGGGAGGTAAGGGTGTGCGGAGCCCGGTGGATCTGGCACGGCTTCCGGACCGATCGGATTAGGGCCGCCAACCTTGCAGCCTATCATCTCAAGGGATAGCCTCCAGTCGCAACTGAATTACTAGTTAGGCGGACTACGCACGAGGATAGAATGGTCAGTCAAGCAGAGTACGAAGCCGTAATCGAGGCATTCATGATGGAGATGAGTGCTATTTGCATCGCAAAGTCTGAAGCAGATTTACGAGCGATTCCTGGCTTTCTTGAGGAAGTAGCGGAGTCTGCGGCGCTAATGCGACAGGCGCTCGACTCTCCCGCCGAGCTCCTTCCGCTCTCCTTCGGCGTGATCGATGAGTTCGTGAGCTCCAACCACGCCGAGGTGATTCGCGAATGCTATGCGCTTTACATGGACATGCAGGGTGGTGCCTCTCATCGTCATCCGACCGCCTCCAGTTGAACGGTGAGCGCGGTTTGGCTGCAAGGTTATAGCAAAGATCACCCCGACCCCATGGAACCGACCGAGGCTTCATGCCAGGCTATAGCATGGTGCAAGAATGCACCGATAGGTACGAGGTGAAGGAACTACCTGACGGGGCTGCAGAGATAGCGATTAGGGTGCCGGCACGCTTTAGGGACCTCTGGCTTGTGAAGCTGTCAGCGCTCGAGACAACTGCCGCCGAAATCAGGCAGTACCAACCCGAGGCGCATTAGTCACGAATCGGCCGCCTAACAAGCGCTTGCTGCTGGCCAGGCCCGCTGCCCTTCGGCCAGCGCGAGCTATCTTCCAACCCAGGCGTCGCGCCGGCCTCCATAGGGCCTGGCAGCAGAAGCGCCGGTCGTTGGGCGGACGCGACACTGATGGAACGCATGCACCGATTCGTGACCTTCATCGGGGGGGCCGCCCCTGGACCGCGGCTGGGCCCGATGAGCGACCCGAACTGCGTAATCCATGGTGGCGCGTTACGTCGTAGGACTGGGTGTCGCTTTCCTAGCGCTTCATGGCCCGCCGCCGTGATACTGTCGCGGATCACCGTCTCGTCAGGAGGTTTCCGTGAGCTCGATCCCCCGCCCTGATCTTTCCGCTCGACCGCTGCAAATGACCTGCGAATACACGGTCAACGCCAGGCCAGAAGAAGTCTACGCCGCCTGGACCAAACGCTTCGACACCTGGTTCGCCCAGCCCGGAACCCTCGCCATGGTGCCAGAGCCAGGGCGGCCATACTTCTTCTACAACCGGGATGACTGGGGCAGACATCCTCACTACGGCCGATTCCTCGATGCA
>DATFGC010000580.1:0-2667 GCA_035249765.1 Gemmatimonadales bacterium
TGTGCCTCGGTTTGCACGTCGAAGATCACCGGCATTTCGCCCCGCAGCGCCGGTCCCAGCGCCGCGTAGGCCAGGTTCTGGGGCACCGGATTGCTCCGCGCGTTATAGGCCCGGGCGTTGTGCAGGTACTCGTAGAGCTCCTGGACCTGTCGGCTCTGGGTCTCGGCCTGATTGGCCTGGCCCTGGCCGCCGCCCCCGCCGAAGCGCCGTCCGCCGCCGCCGACCCGGGGGTAGGTCATGACCATCGCGACCCGGCCGGCGGTCGCCATTTCCTGCGGAGTCCACCCCGCCAGATCGATCAGCGCCGCGGTGCCCTGGATCATGCCGCCTTCGGCCGAGGTCACCGCCGAAGTGACCCCATTGGCGCGGGTGACCGGGATGTGGACCGAGCTGGGATTCACCGCGCTGATGACGTCGTTCTGCGGGTTGTACTGCCCCAGCTCCTGGGTATCCTGACCACCGGGCACCGAGCCGATCTCGGTGAGGCCCATCCGGTCGCCCGAATCGATCAGCCCGGGATACACGAAGAGTCCCCGGCCGTCGATGACCATCGCGCCGGCCGGTGCGGCCACCCCGGCGCCTGCCGCTTCGATCCGTCCGTTCCGGATCACCACGGTGCCGTTGGTGATGCGGGCACCGACCACGGGCACAATCGTGGCGTTGGTGATGGCGTAGCTGTCTGGACGGCTGGGCGGCTGGACGGCTGGCGCCTGCCCCACGAGCGGGGCCGAGAGCGCCAGCGTCGCGATGGCAGCGGCTACGCTGCGCCGGATCATTGAGCACCTCCGCTGGTGGTGTTGGGACGGGTCCGCCGCTTCAGCGCTTCGATCAGCGCTTCGAGGGTCGGCGCCTTGTTCCGGTCGAAGAACACCCGGCCGTCGATCAGGGTCATCTCCACCCGGCTGGCCGGGGCAAAGGGGTGCCCGTTGAAGATCGCGATGTCGGCGTCCTTCCCGACGTCGATCGAGCCGGTCAGCTTCTCCACCCCGAGCTGCTTGGCGGCGTTGAGGGTGATCATCCGGATCGCCTCTTCCTCCGAGGCGCCCCCGTACTTCATGGCCTTGGCCGCCTCCTGGTAGAGCCGCCGGGCCCGCTCGTCCGAATCGGAGTTGATGGTCACCGTGACGCCCCGCTCCGCCATCAGCGCCGCGTTGAACGGAATCGCGTCGAACGCTTCCAGCTTGTAGGCCCAGTTGTCGGCAAAGGTGGAGGCGCCGGCGCCCGCCGCCGCGATCTCGTCGGCGATCTTGTAGCCCTCCAGCACGTGCTGAAGCGACGCGATCTTGAAGCCGAAATCCTTGGCCACCTGGAGCAGCATCAGGATCTCGTCGGAGCGGTAGGAGTGGGCGTGCACCAGCCGCTTGCCCTCGAGGATCTCCACCAGCGCGTCGAGCTGGAGGTCCCGCTTGGGGGGCAGCGGCTCGGGTGTCTTTGCGTCTTTGCGTCTTTGCGTCTTGGCGTCTTCGTAGGACTTCCACTCGGCTTGATACTCCCGCGCCCGCGTAAACACCTCGCGCAGCAGCTCCTCCTGGCCCATCCGGGTCCGGGGGTAGCGGGGAGTCCGGCCGGGTATCTGGGGCACATTGGTCCGCCGGACGTTCTCGCCCAGCGCGAACTTGATCCCCGGGGGCGCGCCGGCAAAGAGCAGCGAGTCCACCGGGAGTCCCCAGCGGAGCTTCACCACCGCGTTCTGTCCGCCGATGGTGTTGGCCGAGCCGTGCAGGACGTTGAGGGTGGTGACCCCGCCGGCCAGCGAGCGGTAGATCCCGATCCCGTCCTCCCGAAGCACGTCCTCGATCCGCACCATCGCGGTGTTGGAAAGGCTGCCCTCGTTGATCCCTTCGCTGGCGCTGTGGGAGTGGGCGTCGATGATCCCCGGCATGACGTACTTGCCGTTGCCGTCGATGACCTGGGCCCCCGCCGGCACCGCGATGTCCTTGCCGACCGCGGCGATCTTCCCGTTCCGGATCAGCACCGTGCCGTTCTCGATCGTGCCGTGGCTCGCGGTGAGCACCGTGGCGTTGGTGATGGCCACCAGGGTGCCGGCCGGGGGAATGTCCACCTTGAACACCGGAAGGGTCGCCCGCCGGGTGGTGGTGTCCGGTGCCGCCGGCGTCTGGGCGGCAAGCGCGCCGGCCGCGAGCGGCAGCGCAAAGAGCGCGATTCGCATCATGGCTTCCGCTCCGCGGTGAAGGTGGCGCTTCCAAAGCTGCCCAGCTCGGCGGAGCCGGTCATCCGGTTGCCGTCGACCTCGCCCCGGTAGCTGAGGGTGATCGACTGGCCGCCGAACTGGAGGGTCGCGGTCCAGGTCACGTTTCGGCCGGTGATCTGGCCGTCGCTGATCTCCTGATTGCCCACCTGGCTGGTCATGGTGCCCGTAAACGAGGTGCCCGACTGGGTGAGCGTCATGGTGATGTCCATCGGGCCCTGCGGGGAGCTGAGCGTCATCGTCCAGCCTCCCCCGACCTGGGCCGCCGGGCCGCCGGCTCCTCCCGCGGTGCGCTGCGGCGGAGGCGGGGCGACCGGATAGCGGATCCCGTCCACGAAGACCGCGCTGACCCGGGCCGAATCGCTCAGCAGATCGGCGCTGGACACCACCAGATTGGCGATCTTGCCGGCCTCGATGCTGCCCAGCATCTCTCCCGCACCGGCCAGCTCGGCCGGGCG
>DATFGC010000581.1:0-4047 GCA_035249765.1 Gemmatimonadales bacterium
CAGGAGTTTGGAGACATCATCATCAAAACCGGTCCGGGAGGCGAGCTCACCCGGCTCGGGGACGTGGCCCGGATCGAGCTCGCCGCCGGCAGCTACGCCCTCCGTTCCATGCTCAACAACACCGAGGCGGTCGCGATCCCGGTCTTCCAGGCGCCCGGCTCCAACGCGCTCCAGCTCTCCTCCGACGTGCGGAAAACCATGGAGGAGCTCAAGCAGAACTTCCCCGCCGGAGTGGACTACCGCATCGTCTACGATCCCACCATGAACGTCCGGGACGGGATCCGCGAGGTGGTGCTGACCCTCTTCGAGGCGATCGTGCTGGTGGTGATCGTGGTCGTGCTGTTCCTGCAGACCTGGCGGGCCTCGATCATTCCCCTGGTGGCGGTTCCGGTCTCCGTGGTCGGCACCTTCGCCATCATGCTGGCATTCGGATTCTCGCTCAACACCCTGTCGCTCTTCGGGCTGGTGCTCTCCATCGGCATCGTGGTGGATGACGCGATCGTGGTGGTCGAGAACGTCGAGCGCAACATCGCCCTGGGCCTGTCGCCCCGCGAGGCCTCCTACAAGGCGATGGAGGAGGTGAGCCGCCCGATCATCGCGATCGCGCTGGTGCTTTGCGCGGTCTTCGTGCCGGTCGCCTTCGTGAGCGGCCTCACCGGGCAGTTCTACCGCCAGTTCGCCCTGACGATCGCCTTCTCGACGGTGATCTCGGCGGTGAACTCGCTCACCCTCTCCCCCGCGCTGAGCGCCCTCCTGCTCCGGCCCCACGGGGCGGCGCCGGACCGGCCGACCCGGGTGATCGACCGGCTGTTCGGCTGGATCTTCCGGCCCTTCAACCGACTCTTCAGCCGGGGAGCGGAGCGCTATGGCCACGCGGTCGAGCGGACCATCCGCCGCCGGGGCCTGGCGCTGGCCGTGTATGCCGGTCTCGGCGCTCTCACCGTCTTCGCGTTCACCCGGGTGCCGACCGGCTTCATGCCGGCGCAGGACAAGCAATACCTGGTCGCCTTCGCCCAGCTGCCCGACGCGGCGACGCTGGACCGCACCGACGCGGTGCTGCGCCGGATGAGCGACATCGCGCGGACCCAGCCGGGTGTCGTTAATGCGATCCAGTTTCCGGGGCTTTCCATCAACGGATTCGTCAACTCGCCCAACGCGGGTCTGGTGTTCATCGGGCTGGCGCCCTTCGAGGAGCGGCAGACCAAGGCGGAGACCGGCCTGGCCATCGCGGGCGCGCTCAATCAGAAGTTCAGGGCCATTCAGGATGCCTTCGTCGCCGTCTTCCCGCCGCCGGCGGTGCAGGGGCTTGGTGCGGTCGGGGGATTCAAGCTCCAGCTCGAGGATCGGGCCGGTCTGGGGGAGGCGGAGCTGTACCAGGCCACCCAGGCGCTGCTGGGACGGGCCTATCAGACTCCCGAGCTGGCCGGCCTGTTCACCAGCTTCCAGGTGAATGTCCCCCAGCTCTACGCCGATGTCGATCGGGAAAAAGCCAAGCGCGAGGGCATCTCGCTCACCGATCTGTTTCAGACCATGCAGATCTACCTCGGCTCGGTCTACGTCAACGACTTCAACCGATTCGGGCGGACCTACCAGGTCATCGTCCAGGCCGATGCGCCCTACCGGGCGACGGCCGAGAATATCGGGCAGCTGAAGGTGAAGAACGCTGATGGCGGCATGGTGCCGCTGGGATCGGTTCTCTCGGTGAAGGAATCGTTCGGGCCGGACCGCGGCCTGCGCTACAACGGCTATCCTGCCGCGGACATCAACGGAGGCCCCGCGCCGGGGGTGAGCTCCGGGCAGGCGGTGGCTGCGATGGAGCGGCTCGCCCGGGAAACGCTGCCCAACGGGGTCCGCTTCGAATGGACCGACCTGACCTATCAGCAGGTGCTCTCGGGGAACACCGCCGCGTTCGTCTTCCCGCTCTGCATCGTGCTGGTACTGCTGGTGCTCGCGGCCCAGTACGAAAGCTGGACCCTTCCGCTGGCCGTGATCCTGATCGTGCCGCTCGGCCTGCTGTTCGCCATCACCGGCGTGTGGCTCACCCGCGGGGATAACAACATCTTCACCCAGATCGGATTCCTGGTGCTCATCGCGCTCGCCTGCAAGAACGCAATCCTCATCGTCGAGTTCGCCCGCGAGCTCCAGGCCAGGGGCCGCGGCCGGGTGGCCGCGGCGCTGGAGGCCTCCCGGATCCGGCTTCGGCCGATCCTCATGACCTCCATGGCATTCATTCTCGGTGTGGTGCCGCTGATGCTTTCCTCGGGCGCCGGCGCCGAGATGCGGCGGGCCATGGGCGTCGCGGTATTCTCGGGGATGCTGGGAGTCACTCTCTTCGGCCTGTTTCTGACTCCGGTCTTCTACGTCGTGATCCAGGGACTGGCCGAGCGGCGGATCCGCGGCGCCGCCCCGGCGCTGGCACCGGCCGGCGAGGAGCAGGTCCATGCGTAAGGCGCTCCTGCTGGCGGTACTGCTCGGGGGGGGCCCGGCGTACGCGCCGGCACAGCAGGCTCCGGAAACCATCGTCCTCGACTTCTGGCGCCGGCTCTCGGACACCACCCTGAGCCGGCTCATGGAGGAGGCGCTCCAGGCCAATCACGATATCCGTCTGGTCGAAGCGAGGGTGCGCGGGGCGCGGGCGTTCCGCCTGGCGGCGGGTCTCGATCTGGCCCCCACCGTGACCTTTGCCGGCGGCTACACCCGGCAGCGGCCGCCTAGGTCGCTGGCGACGTCCGGTCCGGACGTGTTTCCCGGCCAGGACGTCTGGGACGGCGGCGTGGACGCTTCGTGGGAGCTCGATTTGTTCGGACGGCTCCGAAACGGCTTCAAGGCGCAGGGTGGATTTGTCGCGGCCGCGCGGGAAGATCTGCGGGACGTGCAGGTCGTGCTGCTGGCGGACCTGGCCGCAGCGTACTTCGATCTGCGCGGCACCCAGGAGCAGCTGGCGGTCGCGCGGAGGAACGGGGCGAACCAGGGTCGCACCCTCGAGCTCACCCGTCAGCGGCTCGAGGCGGGGCGGGGAACCGCCTTCGACACCGAGCGGGCGCAGGCCCAGCTCAGCTTCACGCTGGCCACGATTCCCGGCCTCGAGGCTCGGGTCGCATCGGCGCAGCATCAGATCGGCGTCCTGATCGGACGCTCCCCGGCGGCGGTTGCCGGCGAGCTTCGCGCGGCGGCTCCGCTGCCGGCACTCCCGGACACCGTCACCCTTCCGGACGCCGATTCGGCGGTGCGGTACCGACCCGACGTCGCCGCCGCGGAGCGCCGGCTCGAGGCGGAGCGCTCCCTGGTGCGGTCGGCCCGGGCCGACTATCTGCCGCGGGTTACGCTGGCCGGCAGCGCGGGGTTTGCCGCGACCGCACTCGATTCGCTGGGCGAGCGGGGGAGCTTCCGCTATGCGGTCGGCCCGGTCGTCACCTGGCCACTGCTGAATCTCGGGCGAGTGAAGGCGGGTGTGGATGTCTCCCGGGCCCGGCGGGACGAGGCCCAGGCGCGCTACCAGCTCGCCGTCCTCCAGGCCCAGCAGGAGATCGCGTCCGCGGTGATCCGGTACCGGAGCGCCCAGGCCAGGGTGGTGCAGATCGAAGCGGCGGCGGTAGCCAGCGAACGGGCCGCGGAGCTGGCGCGGCTTCGGTTCAGCGAAGGGGCGGCCGACTTCCTCCAGGTGCTGGATGCCGAGCGGACCCAGCTGGAAGCCCAGGATCAACTGGCGCGGGCGCGGACCGATGCGGCGACGGCGTATGCGGGATTGTATAGAGCGTTGGGACGGTGAGCGAATAGCGAAGAGCGAAGAGCGAAGAGGAAAGGCCTTCCCCTCTTCGCTCTTCGCTACTCGCGGCTACCTTTTCTCGAGCTTTCCCGTCACCGAAATCCGGGATTTGTTCCGCATGATGTCGAGCCTGAAGCTGTCGCCCTCGTCGTAGCTGCGAAGGATCCGGAGCAGGCTGTTGGGCCCGGTAGCCTTGCGGCCGTCCACGCTCAGGATCACGTCGCCGCCTTTGACCCCGAGCGAGGATTCTCCGGGGACGTTGATCACCAGGACGCCCTCGC
>DATFGC010000582.1:0-3008 GCA_035249765.1 Gemmatimonadales bacterium
GATGCCCAGCGCCGGGGCGTACGTGATCACGGTCAGGTCGGGCGCGGAGGACGGGGAAGACGCGGGAGGCACCGGTGGCGGGGGGGCGTCGGCGCAGGCGGCGACGGCGAATAGGAACCACAAGGTTCGGCTCATATCAATAACATAATGAGGCAGGGAGTCGCGAAGAGGGAGCGAAGAGGGAGTAGCGAAGAGCGAAGCGGCTGTTCCGCTTCGCTCTTCGCCATTCGCTACTCCCTGGGTTATTGAGCCCGAATGGCGACGCCGGGATCGATCCGCGCCGCGCGCAGCGCCGGGAGCCAGCAGGCGGCCAGTCCGATGGTAGCCATCAGCGTCGCCACGGCGGCGAGGGTCGCCGGATCGTGGGGCGCCACGCCGTAGAGCAGGCCCTGGATCAGCCGCGCGGCCAGGACCGATCCCAGGACACCGAGGAGCAGGCCGATCACCAGCAGGACGCCGCCTTCCCTGAGCACCATCCGCTGCACCCGGCCGCTGTCGGCGCCCAGGCTCATCCGGATGCCGATCTCGTTGGTGCGGGCGCTCACCGAGAACGCCAGCACCCCGGCAATGCCCACCGCCGCGATGATCACGGCCAGGATGCCGAACGACGCGACCAGCACCGCATTGAGGCGCCGGGGTGCCACGCTCTCGTCCCGGATCTGATCGAGGGTGAGCACCCGCTCGATGGGATCCTGGGGCGCGATCCCCCGGATCACCCGGGTGGCGGCGGGGGTAATCGTCGCCGCGTCGCTGGCGGCCCGAATGACCAGGCCGCCGGCGAAGACCACTTCCTGCGCGAAGGGCTGGAACATCACCGGAAGCGGCTGGGCGTCGAGTCCGCCGTCCTTGGTATCGCCCACCACGCCGATCACGGTGCGCCAGTCTCCCGAGACCGGGATGAACTTGAGCACCTCCCCGGTCCAGGCCACCCGCCGCCCGATCGGATCCTGGTTGGGAAAGAGCCGGTCGGCCAGGGTCTTGTTGAGGATGACCACCAGCGGGCTGCCCGCCCGGTCGGTGGAGGAGAATTCCTTCCCCTTGAGGATCGGGATCCCGGCGGTGCGGAAGTACTCGGGACTCGCGGTCCGGTTTTCCGCGCGGGGCATCGGCTCGTTCGGGGCCATCGCCCGCCCCTCGGCCTTGACCTCGAGCATGAAGCCGGCGGCCCGGAGCGGAATCACCGAACCCACCGCCACGTCCTTGACCCCGGGCAGCGCGCTGATCTGGTTCCGCATTTCCTCGTAGCGGGCGACGGTGACCGCGTTGTCCTGGCCATAGCTGCTGGGAGGGACCTCCATCGTCAGCACGTTCTCCGGCTCGAGTCCGGTGTCCACCTCCGACAGCTGGAGCATGGTGCGGGTCAGCAGCCCGGCGCCGGTGAGCAGCACCACCGACACGGCGATCTGCGCCACCACCAGCCCGCGCTGGAGCCGCTGGCGCCGGAGGTTGCCGGTCGCCCGCTTCCCGCCCCCGGCCAGCCAGGTGCCCAGGGCCGAGTCCTTGGCGAGCTTGGGGGCGTAGGAGAGGATGACCGCCACGAGCAGGGCCAGGGTCAGGGTGAAGGCGAGCACCACACCGTCCACCCGGATTTCGCTGGCCCGGGGGGAATAGCGCTCGGCAAACGAGATCAGCATGCCGACCCCGCCGAACGCCACCAGCAATCCCAGCGCGCCGCCCAGGATGGTCAGCACCAGATTCTCCGCCAGCAGGAGCCGGCGCAGCCGGGCGGCCCCGGCGCCCAGCGCGGCGCGCACCACCAGCTCGTGCTCCCGCCGCACCCCGCGCATCAGCGTCAGATTGGCCACATTGGCGCAGGCGATGATCAGCACGAAGGCGGCCGCGCCCATCAGCAGGAACAGGGTGAGCCTGGCCCGCTCGCCCAGCACCTCGTGGAACGGCTTCACGGTCACCTGGTACCCGGAGGCCGCGTCGTAGGCCTCGGGATAATCGGCGTGCGCCCGGGCGGTGATGTCACCCACCTCGGCGCGCGCCTGCGCCAGGGTGGCCCCCGGCGCCAGCCGGGCGATCATCTCGGTCATCCGGTGGGTGCGGCCGGTGACCATGGTGGCGGAGAGATGGTGCTCGCTGTTCACCATGTTGAGCAGCACGTCGATCCGGCCCGGGAAATAGGGAGCGGGCTGGAGGACGCCCACGATCGGCACCGCCTGGCCGTTCACCCGCACGGTCTTGCCGACGACGGCGCTGTCCCCGGCGAACTTTTTCATCCAGTACTCGTGAGTCAGCACCATCACCGGCGCCGCGCCGGTCCCGTCGTCGCCGTCGTTGAAGGGACGGCCCAGGATGGTGGAGAGTCCCATGATGGTGAAGTAGTTCCCGGTCACCAGGCCGGCGTCCACCCGCACCGCCTCGTTCTCCTCCTGGAGCGTGAACGGCATCGGGGAATACTCGGCGATGCCCTTGAGGCTCCGGGCGCTGTTGCGGAAATCGAGGATCTCGGGGACCGAGAACAGCACGTTCTCCCCGCCGGCCCCCTGGGCCGACTGCCGGAGGTAGACCAGCCGGTCGCCCTCCCGGTGGGGCAGCGGCTTGAGCAGCACCCCGCGCACCACACTGAAGATCGCGGTGTTGGCCCCGATGCCGAGGCCGAGGGTCAGCACCACGGTCAGGGTGAAGCCGGGAGCCCGGCGAAGGCTGCGGATGGCATAGCGGATGTTCTGGATCAGCATGTCTGGTTCCCTGCGCAGAGGTCCTGAAGTTTCCTTACCCGATCGGCGACGAAAGCCTTAAACGGTGATTTCCCGCCACTTGCCCTGGTTGAAACGGGCCACCGAGAGCGCGCACCGGGTGGCGTGACCCACCAGGATCGCGATCCAGATGTGAAGCGGCTGCAGCGTCCCGGTCTGCTGAATGGCGTAACAGATCCCCAGCGGGACCAGCACCTGGGAGACAATCGAGATGTAGAGCGGGCTCCTGGTGTCGCCGGTACCTTGCAGCCCGCCGGTGTAGGTCAGCGCCACGGCAATGAACAATCCGGACAGGCTCAGCAC
>DATFGC010000583.1:0-19214 GCA_035249765.1 Gemmatimonadales bacterium
TGGCAGCTGATGAATACCCAGGCCCGGGGCCGGGAAGCACCCGGGGTCGTGGACCTCGTCATGCTGGCGTTCTTCTCGCTGATCACGGCCGGCATCCTTCCGGCGATTTTCTTCAGCCTGTATTTCTCGCGACGACGGCGGTACCGGCGGTTCGTGCGGCACGGACTGCCCGCGATCGCGCGGGTGCTGGACAAGCAGGACGAGAAAATCGGCTTCGACGAGAAGCTGACCCGGGTGCGCTACGAATTCGAGGTGGACGGCCGCCGCCGCCGGGGTTCCGACCAGGTCCTTCCCGCAATCGGGGAGCACTGGGACCCGGGCGACCTCATTCAGATTCTCTACCTGCCGGACCGCGACTTCGACAGCGTCATCATCAGCACCTCCTAGCTGTCACCCTGAGCGAAGCGAAGGGGGCCCATCTCAAGGGTGAGCCCCGCCGCTTCGCTGCGCTCAGCGTGACCGGGAGCCAGCCTTCCGGGCGAACGCGGCGTCGAAGGCCCGTCCCGCCGGGAGAAAATCCAGCCCCCGGACGAAGCTGGCCGCTTCGGCAGCACCGTGCTCCCGATCCATGTGGGAGTCCTCCCATTCGACCGAGAGCGGGCCGCCGTACCCGATCTGGTTCAGGCTCCGCACCACCGCCTCGAAGTCGATCCGGCCTCGTCCCGGAGTCCGGAAATCCCAGTTGCGCCCGGGAGCGCCGAACTCGGTATGGCCGCCGAAGGTTCCCGCTTCGGTGGGTACCGGGCTCCACCAGACGTCCTTGACATGCACGTGAAACACCCGGGCCCCGAACTCCCGCAGGAACGCGAGGTAATCCACTCCCTGGTAGCCGAAGTGAGAGGGATCGAAGTTGAAGCCGAACTGCCGGTGATTTCGCAGCGCAGCCAGGGCGCGCCGGGTCGACGCGATATCGAAGGCGATCTCCGCCGGGTGCACCTCCAGCGCGAAATACACCCCCAGCTTCGCAAAGGCGTTGAGGATCGGGCGCCAGCGCGCCGCGAAATCGGCGAATCCCGCGTCGATGTCCCCGGGCAGGTTCGGCGGAAAGGAATAGATCCGGCTCCAGATGCTGGATCCGCTGAATCCGTTGACGACCGTGCGCCCGGTCCGGGTCAGGTGGGCCTTGACCGGCTTGGGCGCCGCGTCGAAAAACCGGCGCGCGACACTCCCGGTATCGATCATTTCCTGCGCGGCTCGGCGGCGCACCCCCTCCTCGTCGCCGTCTCCCCAGACGTGGGGCGGGAGAATGGCCTGGTGGCGCCGGTCGATCCGGTCGCAAACCGCCTGCCCCACCAGGTGATTGCTGAGGGCGTAACAGAACAGGCCGTGGTCGCGAAGCAGCTGCCATCGGGCCCGGATATACCCCCGCTCGGTCAGCGCGCGGCGCACCTCGAAATGATCTCCCCAGCAGGCCAGCTCGAGCCCGTCATAGCCCCACGCCTTCGCTTTGGCAGCCAGGGTCTCGAGCGGCAGATCGGCCCACTGGCCGGTGAAGAGGGTCAGCGGTCTCATTCGGCCGGTGAGCGGTGAGCGGTAAGCGGTGAGCGGGAAGTCACGGCACCTCCCGGAGGGGCACGGCGCAATGCTCCCGGGCGCTGATCAGCGCCGCTTCCAGCACCCGCTGGGTCTGATAGGCGTCGGCAAAGTCGGGCAGCGGAAGCTCGGGGCGGCGCCGGCCCAGCACCCGCAGGATGTCCGCGGCCATGTTGACGAAGCCGTGCTCGTACCCCAGCGGATGCGCCTCGGGCCACCAGTTGGCCACGTAGGGGTGCTCACCCGCCGTGGTGCAGATGATCCGGCGCCATCCCCTGGTTCCCCGGGGGAGCGTCGCGTCGTAATACCAGAGGGCGTTCATGTCCTCGAACTCGAACCGCAGGCTGCCCCGCTCACCGTTGAGCTCGATGGCGTTGTCGTTGAGATGCCCGGTGGCGACCCGGGAGCATTCAAAGCTCGCCGCCGCGCCGCCGCTCAAGGTTCCGAGGAAGAGCGCGGCATCGTCCACGGTGCTCCGGCCGGTGCGCCGGGTGCCGGGAATCTTTCGGCGGGAGACGAAGGTCCGGACCAGCGCGCCGTCGATCGAGGTGAATTCTTCCCCGCTGATGAAGCGGGCCAGGTCCACAATATGGGCATTGAGGTCGCCGTGGGCTCCGGAGCCCGCCTCGGATTTCCGGAAGCGCCAGAGCAGCGGAGTGTCCTTGCCGCCCCAGCTCTGGAGATAGCGGGCCCGCACGTGAAAGAGCCGGCCCAGCGCCCCGTCCCGCGCCATGCCCCAGGCCAGGCCCACGGCGGGACAGCGGCGGTAGTTGAACCAGACGAAGGTCTTTCCCCGCGCCCGGCGCGCGGCATCCTGCATCGCCCGGGCGTCGGCGAGGGTGCCGGCCAGGGGCTTCTCGCAGGCGACGTGCTTTCCCGCCTCGAGCATCGCGATGGCCGGCTCGGCGTGCACGTGATTCGGGGTTGCGACATCCACCAGCTCGATCTCGGGATCCTCTGCGAGCAGGCGCCAGTCGGTGGCGTAGCGTTCCCATCCCCAGCGCGCCGCGAAGGCGGCGAGGGTCGTCCGGTCGCGGGCGCAGACGGTGACCGGACGGGTCCCCAGCGGAAGATCGAAGAAGCGGGGCGCCTGGCTCCAGGCATTGCTGTGAGCCCGGCCCATGAACTGCTGGCCGATGAGGGCGATACCGAGGGAGCGCGGCATGAGGATGGTCTCAACCTATCCCGGGGGAGAAGGCGGCGCCACGGAACCCGCCTCGGCGAGACAGCGCGCTTCCGCCTCCAGAATTCCGGTGACCGCGAGGGCCTCCTCAAGGGTCGCGACCGGGCTGGTGACCCGCCCCAGCACCAGCTCGAGGAAATGGCGGACCTCGGCGTCGTACGCGCTTCCGGCAGGGAGAAGTATTTCTTCCCTGTTGCCGCCCTGAAGGACGGTGAGCGGCGCCGCGCCGGTCAAGTCGAACCGGACCTCCGCCTGCTCGAAGCGCACCGTGTAGCGCATGCTGAACCGGGTGGCCGGGTCGGGCAGCCAGGCGCCCCGCGCCTCGACCCGCTCCGGTCCGGAGTACCCATAGAACCCGCGCACATCCTCGATGCTGCCCGCGGCGGTAACCGACAGGGGGTGGCCGAAGCACCAGCGAATGAAATCCACGTCGTGAATGTGGAGATCGAACAGCGCGCTTCCTGAACGCGCCGGGCTGCTGTAGAACGCCGCGGCCCAGTCGGGACGGCTCGACAGCCGGCAGAACTCCGCGGCCCGGACCGCCCCGAAGGTGCCGGCCAGCACCCGTTCCCGGAGCCAGGGCCATCCCGGCCAGAAGCGCATGCACATGGCCGGGATGCAGATCAGTCCCGATTGCGCGGCCGCGTCCACCAGGCGGGCGACCTCCGCGCTCCGGAGAGCGACCGGCTTCTCCATCAGCACGTGTTTTCCCGCAGCCAGTGCGGCAAGTCCGAGCTCGACATGGCTGTCGGTGTAGGTGCAGATACTGACCGCGCAGATGTCCTCTCGGGCCAGGATCGCGGCAGCATGGGGCAGCCGCTCGGCGCCTTCGGGAGCCTCCATCCCCGCCGGTCCGGTCACCGCCCTGACCGCGACCGGAAGTCCGGCGGCGGCGGCGGCGCGATACCCGGCCGCGTGGGTTCGGCCCATGACGCCGAACCCGATGATGCCGATGCCGAGGGGGTGGACCGCTGCGGTCACTGGAGCACGGTCTCCAGAAATTCCCGCGCCCGGCTGATGTCGCCGAGCCGGTCGGGTCCGGATTCCCGCTCGATGACCAGCGTGGTCACCTGGGGACAGCCGCGCAGCGCGCTGAGCAGGGCGGCCCAGTCCACCGCACCCTCTCCCACCGGCACTTCGGTGCCCCAGCTCCCTTCCTCACGCGCCGGCAGGGCATCCTTGATATGGACCTGGACCACCCGGGGCGCCAGGGCCCGCAGTGCGGCCACCGGGTCACCGCTGCCGTAGAGGATCAGATTGCCGGGATCGAAGTTCACGGCCACCCGCTCGCGCGAGAGGGCATCCAGCGCCCGCGACAGGGTGACCTGGCTCTCCTGTCCGGTCTCCAGCGCCATCTGGGCGCCCCGCTCACCGAAGACGCCGGCGAGCTCGCGAAGCCGACCGATCACGATGTCCCATCGCTGGCGACCCGGGTCTTCGGGAAGAAATCCGGCGTGAAAACTGACCAGGCCGATCCTGAGCTCCTCCGCGATCCGGGCGAGCTCCTTCGCGGCGGTACGATTGGCCGCCCAGGTGGAGTCGGGCGTCACGCCGCCGGTCTCGCGGATGGTGCGAAGGGAGGAATAGTCCTCCCCTTCCATCGCCATCATGCCCGAGGTCAGGACCAGCCCGGCGTCCCGGAAGCTCCGGCGCACTTCCTCCACGCCCATCACGCCGAGCCGAATCGGATCCAGGGCGAGCTGCACCGCGGATACCCCGGTAGCGCGGGCCCGCTCGGCCAGGGTCCGGGCATCCGGCGGCAGGAGCGACCAGGAGGAGACCCCGATCCGCCACGTTCCGTTCACGCCCACCTCCGTTGGTGCGGTATATCCGGCGGCACTAGAATAGGTGACCCGCTCCAGGAGACCGCGCCGTGCCCGATTCGCTGAGCCGCAGGGAATTCCTCAGCCGGACATCCGGGGCGGCGGCGGGCGCAGTCCTGGCCGGCTGTCTTCCGCACCCCGCGGCGGCCCAGCCCGCCCAGGCGCCGTTCAAGATATCCCTCGCGCAATGGTCGCTGCACCGGACCCTGCGGAGCGGGCAGCTCGACCATCTCGACTTTGCCCGCACCGCCCGGCGGGACTTCGGCCTCGAAGCCGTCGAGTACGTCAACACGTTCTTCAAGACCAAAGCCGGCGATGCCGGATATCTGGTGGAAATGAACCGGCGCGCCGCGGATCACGGGGTGTACCAGCACCTGATCATGATCGACGCCGAGGGAGCGCTGGGCGACCCCGACCCCGAGCGCCGCCGCATCGCGGTCGAGAACCACCACAAATGGGTCGAGGCCGCAGCGACCCTGGGTTGCGCCACCATCCGGGTGAATGCGGAGAGCAAGGGAAGCTGGGAGGAGCAGCAGAAGCTCGCCGCCGACGGCCTGCGGCGGCTCACCGAATACGGCGCCGCCCGCAATATCAACGTCATCGTCGAAAACCACGGCGGGCTCTCCTCCAACGGGGCCTGGCTGTCCGGGGTCATGAAGCTGGTGGACCACCCCCGCTGCGGGACCCTTCCAGACTTCGGCAACTTCTACGAGTACGACCGCTATCAGGGAGTCACCGATATGATGCCCTGGGCCAAGGCGGTGAGCGCCAAGTCCTACGATTTCGATGCCCGCGGGGAGGAGACCACCCTGGATTTCCGCCGCTTCCTCCGGATCGTGACCGGGGCCGGATTCCGGAGCTGGATCGGGGTGGAATACGAAGGGAACCGGCTCCCGGAGCGGGAAGGGATCACCCGGACCATCGCGCTGCTGGAACGGATCCGGACCGAGCTTGCGGGTTAGGGGATCCGGGTCGACTGCCAGGCCAGCAGCCGCCAGGTTCCCTCCGCGCGGACATGGACGGTGGTGACCCGGAGGGTGACATCGAACGCGGTTCCGTCGAGTGACCCCTTGGCCGAGACGATCCCGGTGCCGATCGCCAGCTCTCCCACCAGCCGGTAGGACAGCGACACCGGGGTGAGCGCCTGGTACACCGTCCGGCGCGACCCGATCGCCGCCAGATGGCTCTCCTTGGTCTCCACCATCGCGTTGGAATGGATGTAGGACAGCCCGTCGTCCAGCATGGGACCGAGCGCGGCGGTATCCGCGCGGACCATCGCGGCGAAGCGGCGGTTCTCCGTCTGGCGGAGCGCCTCCACCGGATCGCCCTGGCCGGTGATCGGCAGCAGCAGCAGGGCCAGGACGGCGGCCTTCGAAGTCGTCATGATCTCACCACCAGTTGAACGGGAATGCCGCCGTTGTTCGAGCTCCAGCGGACCCCGAGCGGGAGCCCGGTCTCTCCCAGCAGTCCCGCGTCGGCGGAGAGCAGGGCGACCGACCAGGCCGCCCAGCGTTCCCGGGCCAGCGCGCCGAACCCGCGGTAGAGATCGCGCAGCGCGCGCCGGTCTCCCACCCGGATGCCATACGGCGGGTTGGTGGCCAGCAGTCCGCTGCTGGCGGGCGGAGTGGCCGCGGAAACCGCGCACTGCTCGAAGGCGATGTCTTCCCCGACCCCGGCCCGCTCGGCGTTCGCCGCCGCCGCCGCGATCGCGCCGGCGTCGCGGTCGCTGCCCTGAATGGGAGCGGCCGCCCGGGGGAGAATGCGAAGCCTCGCCGCTTCCCGCAGCGCGCGCCAGGTCTCCGCCTCGAAGCCGGGCCAGCGCTCGAATCCGAACGAACGGAACAGCCCGGGCGCGATCCGGCGGCGGAGCAGCGCCGCCTCGATCGGCAGGGTCCCCGCCCCGCAGAAGGGATCGGCAAAGGCCCAGTCCTCCCGGTCGCCGGCGCCCAGCAGCATCGCCGCCGCCAGGGTCTCCCGCAACGGCGCCTTGGCGGTGGCGAGCCGGTATCCCCGGCGGTGCAGCAGCGCCCCGGAGCTGTCGGCGCTGAGGGTGACCACGTCGCGCAGCACCCGGACCAGGAACAGCTGGGCCGAGTCGTCCGGCTCACCGTGCTGCGGACCGCCGGCCGCGGCGGCGAGCCGCTGGGCGATCCCGTCCAGGTGATACAGCCGGGATTTCCTGCTGCTGACCCGGAACCGCGCCGCCGCGCCCGGCGCCAGCACCTGGCCCCAGGGCACCCGCCCCGCCTTGCGCTCCAGCTCGTAGAACGCGCGGGCCGGAAACTCCCCCAGCCGGACCACGATCCGGCTCGCGGTCCGGAGCTCGAGATTGGCGGCATAGAGCTGCCGGGTGGTGGCGGTGAAGGTCACCCCGCCCGGCTCGGTCGCTTCCGCCGTCACCCCCAGGCCGGCCAGCTCGGCGGCGGTGAGGTGCTCGACCCCGGGCGGGGTGATCGCGAAACAGGCATGGCGGCCGGGATCGGGCATCGGGACAATGTAGCGGCTTGACGGCGCCGCTCATCCGCCATAGGTTCTCCACCCATAGACTACCAATGGGTTGATACACTATGCCTGTGCCGCGCGATCCCCTCCGGGCCGAGCTCCTCCCCGGCACCCTCGACCTTCTGATTCTCAAGACCCTCTCGGTCCAGCCGATGCACGGCTACGGCATCGCCCAGCACATCGGGCGGCTCTCCGCCGACGCGCTCCGGGTCGAGGAGGGCTCGCTCTATCCGGCGCTCCAGCGGCTCCGGCTCAAGGGCCTGGTCAAGGCGGAGTGGAAGCTGAGCCCCACCCGGCGGCGGGCCCGCTACTACGCCCTCACCCCGGCGGGCCGCCGCCGGCTGGCGCTGGAGGTGTCCGCCTTCGACCGGCTGGTGACCGCGGTGCGCCGGGTGGTGCGGCCGGCATGACTTCCTGGCTGCGCCGGCTGGCCTGGCTGCTGGGCCGCCGCCGGTTCGAGGCCGAGCTGGGGGAGGAAATCCGCATTCACCAGGAGATGGCCGCCGAGCAGGCCCGGCACGAGGGCCTCTCGCCCGACGAGGCGGAGTTCGCTGCCCGCCGCCGGGTGGGCAACCGCGCCCAGCTGGCCGAAGCGGCGCGGGATGTCTGGCGTCCCCCCGCCCTGGGCGATCTGGGCCAGGATCTGCGCTATGCGCTCCGCGGGCTGCGGCGGCAGCCCGGCCACGCCGCCGCCGCGATCATCACCCTCATGCTCGGGATCGGGGCTACCACGGCGCTGTTCAGCGTGCTGGACGCGGTGCTGCTCCGGCCGCTGCCCTATCCCGACCCCGATCGGCTGGTCCAGGTCTGGGAGCACCACCGGCCCCGGGACCGCCGTGAAAACGTCGTCTCTCCCCTCAACTACCTCAATTGGGTCGATCGCGCCCGGAGCTTCGAGGCGCTGGCGATCTATCGCTCAGTCGGCATCTCGCTCGCCGGAGAGCTCCCGGAGCAGCTGACCGGACGCGCGGTGTCCCGCGACTTCTTCTCGGTCCTGCGGGCCCGGCCCGCGCTGGGGCGGCTCTTCAACCCGGCGGACACAGCCACCGGCGCGCCCCGGGCGCTGCTGTTGAGTCACGGGCTCTGGAAGCGCCGATTCGGCGGCGATCCGGGCATCGTCGGCAGCACGCTTCAGCTCAGCGAGGGAACCGCCAGCATCGTCGGCGTCATGCCGGAAGACTTTCGGCCGATGGGGGACGAGTCGTACTGGGAGCCCTGGCCCATGACCAGTGAGCTTCGCACCCGGCGAGGGCGCGGAGCTCCGGTAGTGGGCCGGCTGCGGGAGGGGGTGAGCGCGGCGGCGGCGGATCGCGAGCTCAAGGCGATCGCCGGCGGGCTGGAGCAGGAGTACCCGGACTTCAACACCGGGTGGACCGCGGATGTCGTTCCGCTCCAGCAGCAGGTGACGGCCCGGGCCCGGCCGATCCTGCTCCTCCTGGCCGGAGCGATCGGGTGCGTCCTCCTGATCGCCTGCGCCAACGTCGCCAACCTCAAGCTCGGCCAGGTGCTCGCCCGGCGCGCCGAGATTGCGGTGCGCGCGGCGCTTGGCGCCTCTCGCGGGCGAATCCTGCGTCAGATGGCGGTCGAGGGGCTGGTGCTCGCGACCGTGGGCGGCGGCCTGGGCGTTCTCGCGGCCGTGGTGGGCGTCGAGGCACTGGTTCGGAGCGAGCTGCGGCAGATTCCCCGGCTCGCGGAAGTGGGCGTGGACCTCCGGATTCTGGGCTTCGCGCTGCTGGTCATCGGGGCGGCAGGCGTGGTATTCGGACTGGCGCCCGCACTCGGTCTCCGGGAAGGCGAGCTCCGCCAGCCGCTGGGCCGGCGAGGCGGAGAGACCGGCGGCGCCCCCGGTGGCCGTCGGCTTCGGGGTGCCCTGGTCTCTTTCCAGGTGGCACTTTCCCTCATGCTGCTGGCAGGCGCGGGTCTCACCGTGCGTTCGCTGGGCAATCTCCTGTCCCAGGACCCCGGCTTCGACGCCGAGAACCTCCTCACCATGGACCTGAGCCTGTCGGGTGAGGCCTACGTCGAGGAGCGGCGAATCGCATTCTCCCAGGAGCTGGTCAGCCGGATCGCCGCGCTCCCCGGCGTGGCCGAGGTGGGACTGGTGAATGCCCTTCCGCTGCATGGCCAGCCCGCTGGAACCAGGATCCATGTACTGGGGCGGCCGGCGCCCGCGCTGGGGCAGGAACCGGTCGGAGACATCAGCGTCGCGGACACGGGCTATTTCCGCGCCATGCGGACGCCGCTGCTCGAGGGGCGCGGCTTCACGGCCGCCGACCGAAGCAACACTCCGAACGTCGTTGTGGTAAACGCCGCCTTCGCGCGCCAGCTCCTGAACGGCGGGTCGCCGATCGGCCAGCGCATCCGGGTCAACCTGTGGGAGCCGGACAGCATCGTCGAAATCGTCGGCGTGGTGGGCGACATGCGCCGGGCCGGCCTCGAGGTCGCGGCGCGCCCGGCGGTGTTCTACCCCTATCTCCAGCAACCCGCCCGGTTCCTCAGCCTGGTGATCCGAACCGAGAATGCTCCGGAAGAGCTGGCGCCGGCGATGCGGGCTCTCGTCTCGGGACTCGACCGGCAGCTTCCGATCCTGAACCTCGAAACCATGACGTCGTATGTCGCGGCGTCCACCGACGATCGGCGCTACCCGATGCTGCTGCTGAGCCTGCTGGCGGGACTCGCGGTGTTGCTGTCCGTAGTCGGGCTGTATGGGGTGCTGGCCTACAGCGTGGGACAGCGCTCCCACGAAATCGGGCTTCGCCGCGCGCTGGGCGCTACGGGGGGAACCATTGTCCGGATGGTCACCGGGGAAGGATTCCGGTTCGTGGCGATCGGCCTCGGGGTCGGCCTCGCCGCCACGCTGCTCACCACCCGCTTCCTCGGGCGGCTGCTCTACGGACTATCTCCCACCGATGCCTTCACCCTGGCGCTCGCCGCCGGCGGCCTCCTGGTGATGGCAGGGCTGGCCACCTGGGTCCCTACCCGCCGCGCCCTTCGGGTCGATCCGGCGGTGACCCTCCGCGAAGACGGCTGATCTCGCTACTCCCTCTTCGCTACTCGCGACTCCCTACCCATTGACATCTTAGGGAAGCGCCGCCAGCTTCTCCCTAAGATCTTTATGGGAGCGACCGATGGCTGCGCTCGACCTGTTCCAGGGAACCCTCGACCTGCTGGTGCTCAAGGCGCTCTCCTGGGAGCCGGCCCACGGCTACGCCGTCGCCACCTGGATCCGGGAGCGGTCCGGCGACGCCTTTCTGGTGGAGGAAGGCGCGCTGTACCCCGCCCTGCACCGGCTGGAGCGGCGCGGCGCCATCGAGTCGGAATGGGGGCTCTCCGAGAACAACCGGCGGGCCAAGTACTACCGGCTCACCACCCGGGGCCGGGCCCTGCTGCGGGCCGAGGCGTCCCACTGGGACCGCTATGTCGGCGCGGTGGGCCGGATTCTCCGCGCGGCGGAGCGCTGAGCGTGGTGCCCGGCTTCCGGCGGTTGTTCCGGCTGAGCGGCAGGGAGCCCGGGCCCGCGGAAGACATCGCGGCCGAGTTCGAAGCCCATCTGCAAATGAAGGCGGACGCGCTGATCCGCGCCGGACGCTCTCCGGACGAGGCGTGGCGGGAGGCGGAAGCGCGCTTCGGACCGCTGGAGCGTTTCGCGCTGGAGTGCGGGCGCATCGACCGGACCGAGCGACGAGAGCGGCGGCTCCGGGAGTGGTGGTCGGGCCTGCTTCAGGATCTGCGGCTGGCCGGGCGGGGGCTGTTGCGATCGCCCGGCTTCACCGTCACCGCCGTGCTGGTGCTCGCGCTGGGTATCGGCCTCAATGCCACGGTCTTCTCGGTGCTGCGCGGCGTGGTGCTCCGTCCCCTGGCGCTTCCCGGCTCGGACCGGGTGCTCGCCCTGCATTCCAGCAACCCCGCCGCGGGATGGCCGGAGTTCTCGGTTTCTCCCGCCGATTTTCTGGACTGGTCCCGGGAGATCAGGAGCCTCCGCGCGATGGTGGCCTGGGTGTCCTACGACGCCGCGGCCACCGGCCTGGGCCCCGCCGAGCAGGTGCCGGCCAGCGCGGTGACCAGCGGATTCACGGAGGTGACCGGGGTACGGCCCGCGCTGGGCCGTCCGTTCGTCGAGGCGGAGTTCGCGCCCGGCGCGCCCCGGGTCGTGATCATCTCTCACGAAGCCTGGGTCACCCGCTTCGGCGGAACGGCGGACGTGCTGGGAAAGAGCTGGATCCTGGACGGCGAGAATCGGGAGATCGTGGGTGTCATGCCGCCGGGTTTCGTGTTCCCCGCTGCCAGGAGCGATGCCTGGCTCCCCTTTCAGATGCCGCCCGACGCGATGTCGCAGCGGGGCGCCCACTATCTGACCGTGGCCGCCCGCCTGGCCGACGGGGCAACCCTCGAACAGGCCCACACCGAGCTGGTCACTCTGGCCGCCCGGCTGGAGCGCGACTTCCCCAGGAGCAATAGCGGCTGGACGGTGCTGCTCCGGCCGCTGCACGAGGAGGTGGTCCGCGAGGCCCGGCCCACCCTGCTGCTGCTGATGAACGGCGTCTGGCTGCTGCTGCTGCTGGCCTCTGCCAACGTGGCCAACCTGGTCCTGGTGCGAGCCGCGGGCCGGAGCGGCGAAGTGGCGGTGCGTTCCGCGCTGGGCGCCGGGCGAAGCCGCCTGGTGCGGCATGCCCTGAGCGAAGTGATGGTCCTGGTAGCCGTCGGGGCCGCGCTGGCGCTGCCGGTGGCGCTGCTGGGCACCGACCTCATCCGCAGGCTGGCGCCGCCGGGCGTACCGCGGATTGACGAGGTCCGGCTCGATTCGGTGGCGCTGTTCTTCACCCTCGGGGTGACCGCGCTCTCCGCGGTGCTGGTGGGCATCGTCCCCGCGCGGCGGATTCTGCGGGCCGACCTGCGCCGAGCGCTGGCCGGATCCGGCGGGCGGAGCGTCGGACAGCATCGCGCCCTGCATCGCTGGCTGGTGGCGGCGGAGACCGCCCTGGCGCTCGCGCTGCTGGCGGTGGCCGGCGTGCTGCTCAAAAGCAAAACGCGGCTCGAGGCGGTGGATCCCGGGCTCGACCCCTCCTCGACACTGGTGGCGTCGGTTTCACTCCCCGACAAGCGCTACCCGACAAGCGAGAGCATCGTCCGGTTCCAGGGCGAGCTGCTGGCCCAGGCCGAGGCGCTGCCGGGAGTGGAATCGGCGTCCCTGATCTTCGGGCTTCCGCTCAGCGGCTTCGGATGGAGCGGAAGCTTCACCATCGACAGCGTCCCGGTACCCGACGGCGTCAGGCAATCGGCCCAGGTGCGGGTGGTGAGCGGGAAGTATTTCACCACCCAGCGCATTCCGGTGCTCGAGGGGCGGCGCTTCACCACCGAGGACCGCCGGGGCAGCCGTCGGGTGGTGGTGGTGAGCGCCGCTGCGGCGCGCCACTTCTGGCCCGGCGCAACGCCGATCGGCCGGTACCTGCGATTCGGAGTGCGGCCCAGCGACGACCGCCCCGAGGGCGAGATCGTCGGGATCGTGGGCGACGTGAGGGAGCATGGTCTCGACCAGGAGCCGCGACCGATCGCCTACGTCCTGGCCGACCAGGTGGCGGTGGATGAGGTCGCGCTGCTGCTCCGCACCAGCGTCGCCCCGGTGTCGGTTGCGCCGGGGCTGCGCCGGATCGTCTCGGCGCTCGACCCGGAGCTGCCGCTGAGCGGGATCCGCACCATGGAGGATGTGCTCCGCGATGCCACCGCGCCGCAGCGGTTCCGGGTCTGGCTCATGGGGTTCTTCGCTCTGCTCGCGGTGGCGCTCGCCGGGTTAGGGATGTACGCGGTGCTCTCGCACATCGTGTCCCAGCGAACCCGCGAGATGGGGCTGCGCCGAGCCCTGGGAGCCAGCGACCGTCAGGTGCGAGGAGAAGTGATTCGGTCGGGGATGCGCGATGCCGCCCTGGGCGCCACGGTGGGGCTGGGGATCGGCTGGCTCATCACCAGGAAGATGTCCGACCTGCTCTTTCAGGTCACCCCGGGCGACCCGGTGGTGCTGGCCGGCTCGGCGGCGCTTTTCCTCGGCGTAGCGCTGCTGGCCTGCTGGGTGCCGGCGCGCCGGGCCACCCGGGCCGATCCCGGGCTGGTGCTTCGCGGAGAGTAGCTCAGGGCGTGTGCGTTCTCTAAAAGATGACCCCCTTTTTCTCTAAGTTCTGTCACCCCTGAGGGCCTCCGGTTTTACTTGCAGCCTCCGCGTGATGCCTACATCGAGAGCTTTCACAGCGATTCCGCGACGAGTGCTTGAATGAGCGTTGGTTCTGGGAGCTTCCAGATGCCCAGCAGCAGATCGAACTCTGGCGGCGGGACTACAACGAGGTCCGGCCCCATAGTAGCTTGGACCAATGAACACCGCAGGAGTTTACCGAGATGCTTGTCCACTAGGAGGACTATCACCCGACTCTCAGCCTGACTGGCCCCGCGTTGGGGAGAAGCTCACAGGCTATCAATTCCTGCGGACAGAGCAATGCGATTGACCACATCGCTTATCGCAGCAGTGGCGACGCTACCAGCATTGGGCAGTACTCAAGGTGCAAACGACGTCCGCCTTCCACCCCCCAGCGCAACCATTGATGAGGAGTTCACCTCGATTGGCTCGGTGCGCGAGCTGTCCGATGGGCGGGTGCTGGTCACCGACCCGTCCGAAGGCCGTATCGTCGTGATTGATATGAGGTCAGGCTCGGTCCTAAGGATCGGGCGGATAGGAAGAGGCCCAAGCGAGTACCAACTCCTTGGACCCCTGTTCAGCCTCGCGGGCGATTCCAGTCTGATGGCCGACTTCAGTCAGCACCGCTGGCTGCTGTTCTCGGGGCCGTCAATCGTCGCGACGCTTCCCCCCGACACACCGATCATCAAGGCCATCAAAGTCATGGCAAAGGGTGCGGACGCCCTGGGCAACGTATGGATCGCGGTTTCGCCACGCGAAATGGGATCAGCCCCAGCCGGGACCGTCACATTTGGCCCCGCCGACTCCGATTTCGTGGTCCGGGGAAACCGGTTGACGGCAAAGCTGGATACGGTGACCCAAGTGCGGGTTGCACCGTCGAGACGCACTGTCAGCATTAACAGCCGAGGGGGGCGAGGGTTTACCATGGGATACCCTCCGCTCAGTGTCGGCGAAGAAGCAGTTCTCTTCGCCGATGGCTGGTTCGCCGTGGCTCGGCTTGATCCTTACCGAGTTGACTGGATCAGTCCTGATGGACAAGTAGTTTATGGAAACCCCATCCAGGTCACACCTATCAAAGTGACGACTGCTGAGAAGGAAGCCTATCACGCCCGGCGGGCCGGGTGGGCCGAATTCCCAGCAATGCTCCCCCAAAGCTTCAAAGATAGGATACGGCTCGCCAGGCAAGCGGTGCGAGACCAGTGGCCTGCCGAGTTCCCGCCGTTCGCGAAAGGGCTGATTGCCGGTGGCGAGGGAAACCTCTGGCTTCGCCACCCCGTCTCGATGAACTACCTCAACAACCGCTACGATATTGTGGATCGGCGGGGTCGACGTCTCGGCGTTGTGGCTCTGGGCAACAGAGAACGGATCGTCACGGTGAGTAGGACGTCGGTTTACGTGGCCTGGAAGGATAGCGATGACATAGAAAGGTTGCGGCGTCATCCGCTGCCACTATACCCCCGTTGAATTGTTCACTGGAACTACGAACGTGGGGATCCGGGATTCTTGTTCCGCCAGCTCGAGTTGGAGGTGGACCGCGAATGCGCGCGCGACAAGTTGGGTCATGCTTGCAACGCCAACCTTTTTGTATATGCGGTCTCGATAAGTATGAATAGTACCACAGGACAGGCTCAACGTCCGAGCGATGACCGCAGTTCTGTCGTCTACCAGAGCGCAACGCAGTATGTCAGCTTCGCTGCTTGAGAGCCCAAGCTCGCGTACCAGATTTATCCACGCAACTTGCGAGAGAACGTCAGGCACGGAGACACTTAAACTCCGCTTGCCGCGCAGTACTGTCGAGAGGGGCGCGCCTTCAGGCAGGCGTTGAGCGTTCCCCATTCAGGGACCCATTTCTTGTTCTATGAAAGCGATTGGCAAGGGCGGATCCCGTCCCCGCTGATTGCTGGGGCGTTTCTGCCCTGTTCAATCATTCCCGATTGCAGGGGGGGCCCGGTGTTGCGGTCCTCCCGGGATTGGGAGGCAGTCCTCTTCCGCATCGTTCACCTCGAGTGGTTCCGGTCCGACTGGACGAATCCTCAGCGCGGGGGCCGCGCGCACGCAGACCATGGTTTTATCTGGAGACTCGGCTCGAGCCGGCCTGACGCTTTTTCAGGTCCTGCGGAGGGGCCTGGAGTTAGGCGAGTGCCTCAGCCGGACTGCGGGCTGGGCGGACTAGTAAATGCGAGACTGCCCTCCGCACCTTCGTCCTGGCACGGGTACCAGCAGCGAGGGAACGCCCCACCGCCTTACCGTGCCGGCGCGTGCGCTGCTACCGTCAGCTTGGTCGCATCGTAGCACTCTCCTCTTTCCACAGTCGCAGCGTGAGGGCCGATGCCCAGCTCTCGAAATACGGCGCGATACGCCTCCGAGGCTACCAGCGGCTCCTGTGCCAGTGGCAATGGACCAGGTGCTTGCTCGGCTGACTGGTGAGCGCACCAAGCCTGGGCCCCCACGGTCGAGACGATCACCACCAAGCTGCCTTGTCGCTACCGTTCGCGGCGGGGTGAAGGGCCGACGGACGCCTCACTGCCGGGTTTCACACTCAGGCGCTTGCCCCCAGACGCCGCGGACCGTTTCTTGGGGCATGGATTCTCTTCCGCTGGTGGCGCGCGCTCGGGAGCACGGCAGCCGGGCGGCGATCGTGGATCCGGACCGGAGCTACAGTTACGCGGAGCTGCTGGAGGCCTCCGCGCGGGTGGCCGGGGCGTTGCTCAACGGTGAGAGTGACCTGCGGGAGGCGCGGGTGGCCTACTTCATTCCCCCGGGCTTTGCTCACGTCGCGGTGCAGTGGGGGATCTGGCGCGCCGGCGGCATCGCGGTGCCGCTGGCGCTTTCCCATCCCCCGCCGGAGCTCGAGTACGTCCTCCGCGACGCCGATGCGACCATCGTCGTTTCCGATGCTCCGTCCGCCGCGATGCTCGCGCCGCTCGCCGCCGCGGCCGGGGCCCGCTTCCTGGGCTGCGATGCCCTGCTCGCGGGTGAGCCCGCTGCGCTGCCATCCGTCGGCCAGAGCCGGCGGGCGATGATGGTGTACACCAGCGGCACCACGGGAAAGCCCAAGGGCGTGGTGACCACCCATGCGAACCTCGCGGCCCAGATCACCGCGCTGATCGAGGCGTGGGAGTGGACCGCGAACGATCGCATCCTCCTGGTGCTGCCGCTCCACCACGTCCATGGCATCGTCAACGTGGTGTGCTGCGCGCTCTGGGCCGGCGCGGGATGCGCCATCCTTCCCCGGTTTGACGCGAACGACACCTGGCGGCGCATCGCGACCGGGCAGCTCACCCTGTTCATGGCGGTTCCCACCATCTATGCCCGGCTGATCGCCGCCTGGGATGCGGCCACGCCCGAAGCGCGGGAAGCCAGGTCCGCCGGATGCCGGGCGATGCGGCTCATGGTCTCCGGCTCTGCCGCCCTGCCGGTACAGACCCTGGAACGCTGGCGGGAGCTCAGCGACCACACCCTGCTGGAACGCTACGGGATGACCGAGGTCGGCATGGCGCTTTCCAACCCGCTGCACGGCGAACGCCGCCCCGGCTCGGTCGGCTCCCCGCTTCCCGGCGTCGAGGTTCGATTGGTGGACGAGCTGGGCCTGCCGGTGGCGCCGGGTTCCCCGGGAGAGATCGAGGTACGCGGGCCCGGGGTGTTCCTGGAGTACTGGCGCCGGCCCGACGCGACCCGGGACGCCTTTCGCGAAGGCTGGTTCCGCACCGGGGACACCGCGGTCATCGAACAGGGCCGCTATCGCATCCTGGGGCGGAGCAGCGTGGACATCCTCAAGACCGGCGGATTCAAGGTGTCGGCGCTGGAAATCGAGGAGGAGCTGCGCAGCCATCCGGCGGTGGCGGAGTGTGCCGTGGTCGGGATCCCGGATGCCGAGTGGGGCGACAAGGTCTCGGTGGCGATCGAGCTTCGCCCCGGAACGGCGCTTTCGCTCGAGGAGCTGCAACGCTGGGCCCGGGAGCGGCTGGCGCCCTACAAGGTTCCCCGGCTGCTGTGCACCGTTTCCGCGTTGCCCCGCAACGCCATGGGCAAGGTGATGAAGCCCGAGGTGGTGAAACTCTTTTAGCCTGAGGGTGGAGCCCCGATCGGGAACAGCTCCTGGATCCGGGCCGCGAGGGCGAGCACGGCTTCCTCTCCCTCGGGCCGGCCCACGATCTGGAGGCCGACCGGCATTCCGTCCGGGTCGAGACCGCAGGGCACCGAGGCCACCGGCAATCCGGTCAGGCTCAGCACGAAGGTGGGAGCCAGCCAGTCCACATAGGTCCGCATGGCCTTGCCGGCCACGGTCTCGGGGTAGTTCTGTTCGACTGGGAAGGGCAGTACCGCCATGGTGGGCGTGAGCAGGTGGTCGTAGCGCTCGAACAGAGTGCGGAAGCGGTGCCAGATGGCCCCCCGGACCGTCTCCGCGGCGCCCAACTCGCGGCCGGTCGCTTCGATGCCCGCCCGGGTGTTGTTGCGTACGTTGATGCCGAAGCCTTCCAGCCGGTCGAGCCGCTCCGACATCCAGGACGCGAACCAGTGCCCCCGCAAGGCGAGGAAGGCGTCTCGGCCCGCGGACAGGTCGAGCTCGATCGGCTCGACGGCAATCCCCGCGGCCTCCAGTCCCAGCGCGGCCTTCCGGCACACCGACTCCACCCCCGCGTCGATTCCGATGCCGGTTATGTCCGGACAGTACGCGACCCGAAGCCCGGCCCCGGGCCCCCGTCGCGCCGCCGCCACGAAATCACGCCCTGCCACCGGATGGCGGAGCGGAGCCAGGGGGCTCGGTCCCGCGATGGCCTGGAGCATGAGGGCGACGTCTTCCGCGCTCCGCGCCATCGGTCCGCTGACCTGGAGGGTGTCCCACACCAGGTCGCTGGGATGGGTGGGGACCAGTCCCGGCGAGGGCCGCAACCCCACCACGCCGCAGAACGACGCGGGAATCCGGAGCGATCCGCCCAGGTCGGTCCCTTCGGCCAGCGCGATCATCCCGGTGGCGAGGCCCACCGCGCCGCCGCCGGTCGAGCCTCCGGCGCTGCGCGACGGATCCCAGGGATTGCGGGTTCGGCCGAACACGTCGTTCCAGGTGTTCCCGCCTGCCGCGAATTCGGGGGTGTTGGTTTTGCCGAGGATGATCGCGCCGGCCGCACGGAGCCGCTGCACCACCAGCGCGTCCTCTTCAGGGACGTGGTCGGCGTAGAGCGGGGAGCCGAAGGTGGTGCGCAACCCGGCAACCTGGGTCACATCCTTGATCCCGACCGGAATGCCGGCCAGCGGCCCCACCGCCTCGCCGCGAGCGATGCGTCGTTCCAGATCCCGGGCATCGTCGAGCGCCCGGGGATTCAGGGTGACGATGGCGTTGAGCGCCGGGTTGACCTCGGCCACCCGCGCCAGCGCCACCTCGATCACCTCGACCGGGCTCACCTCGCGCGACAGAACTCTGCGCCCAATCTCGACGGCGGAGTCTTGTGGCGTCATGACATGGGGCCCACAGATTGCACAGATTATACCGATTGTGAATGAACCAAATACGTTTTGTGGTCCTGCTTTTCAATCGTCATTGAAGGTTTAATCTGTGTCATCTGTGAAATCTGTGGGCCCCCCGGACCGGCGCGAGGAACCAACCCGCGCGTCCCGAAGCGGGATCACGAGGAGCTAGGGGTTCCGGGGCCACTCGCCCAGCCAGGCGACCGCCCGGCAGAACGCCGCCTCGCCGCCCCGGAACTTCCAGGGGAAGCAGCCGATGATGCAGCGCTTGTTCTGGAGCTCCGGCGCGTCGATCTCGCCGCCCATGTTCTCGATGTGCATGCAGTCCTTGGGGAACAGGGCGTTGTGGGTGAGCTGGTAGGCGGAATCGGGGAACATCTTGTCGACCGCCTTCTTGCCCCCGAACTTCGCCTCGGCCGCCGCCCTGACCCGGGCCCAGTGATCGTGCATGCCCTTCCCGAGGAAGCGGCCGATCGGAAGGTTCATCGGGTGGTCGGTGCTGACGCAGTCCACCCCCCAGATGTGA
>DATFGC010000584.1:0-20321 GCA_035249765.1 Gemmatimonadales bacterium
CACGGCGGGCCGCCCGGAGGGCCTGCTCGTCCTCCCGCCGGCTTTCCGCCTGGCGCCGGGCGCCGTCCCGCAGCGCCACGCGAGCCTGCGCCTCTTCGCGCTGCCGGATGGCGGCCCGGCGGCGGGTTCGCTCCGCCGCATGCACTTCCCACTCCACGAAGGGTCCGCCGTAATCCTCCAGGCGGTTCCCGTCGAAGGCCCAGACCCGGGTGGACAGCTCCCGCAGGAACGCACGGTCGTGGCTTACCAGGATGACGGTGCCGTCGTAGTCCTCGAGCGCGTCTTCCAGCGCTTCGATGGACTCCACGTCGAGGTGATTGGTCGGCTCGTCCAGCACCAGCAGGTTCGCCTTTCCGAGCGTGAGCAGGGCAAGCGCGGTGCGAGACCGCTCGCCGCCGGAGAGCACGGCGGTGCTTCGCAGCACGTCGTCCCCGGAAAACCCGAAGCAGCCCAGGTGATTCTGAATCGGCCCCCGGCCCCACTGGGGCCGCAGATCGGCGATGCAATCATAGAGCGAGCGGCCCGCCGGCACCTGGGCAAGATCCTGGCGGAACCACTCGGAGGAGACCGCGCTCCCCAGCCGCACCGTGCCGCCGGACGGTGGTCGCTCGCCCATCAGGGTCGCCAGCAAGGTGGTCTTCCCGGCGCCGTTGGGTCCCACCAGCGCGATGACGTCCCCCCGGCGGGCCACCGAGGAGAACTCGCGCACCAGCACCCGCGATCCCACCGACACGCTGAGCTTCTCGGCCACCAGGACCTGGTCCCCGCCCCGCTCGGCGGTCTCGAGCCGGAGCGCCATGGCGGCCTCTTCTCCCGGGGGCGGGGAGAGCCGGGGCAGCCGCGCCAGCTTGGCCCGGCGTCCCTTGGCCTGAGCGCTCATCCGTCCCGCGATGTTGCGGCGGATGTAGTCCTCCTCCTTGGCGATCACCCGGCGCTGCTGCGCCACCGCGCGGGCCTGGGCCAGTTCCCGCTCGGCCCGCTGGGTGACGAAGGCGGAGTAGCCGCCCCGGTAGGCGGTCGCCGTGGCCGCCGAGAGGTGGAGGATGTGGTCCACCGTGTCGTCGAGGAAGGCGCGATCGTGGCTGATCACGATCACGGTCTCCCCGAACTCGCCCAGGTAGTGCTTGAGCCAGTCGATGGTCTCGAGATCCAGATGATTGGTGGGCTCGTCGAGCAATACCAGATCGGCCGGTGCGGCGAGCTGGGCCGCCAAGCCCAGTCTTCCCCGTTCCCCACCGCTCAGTTCTTCCACCGGCCTGGTCTTGGCTTCCCCGGGTTCAAACCCCAGTCCTTGCAGCACCCTGTCCACCCGGGCGTGGAACTCGTACCCGCCCAGGTGGGCGAAGCGCTCCTGGTCGTGGCCGTAGCGCGTAAGATCCGCCGGGGTGACCGCATCGCCCAACTCGGCGAGCCGCTCCCCCTGTCGCTCCAGCGACAACTCAAGCGCCATGACGTCGCGATAGCCCTGGGCGGCGGCCCGCCAGACGGTGGCCGCATCGCCGAAATCGCGATACTGGTCCAGCATCGCGATCCGGAGCCCGGCCTGGCGGGCGACGGTGCCTCGGGACGGCTCGAGAGTCCCGGCGATGAGGCGGAACAAGGTGGTCTTGCCCGCCCCGTTTCTGCCCACGATGCCCCAGCGCTCCCCCGAGTCCACCGTGAAGGTGACGTCGCGAAGCAGGGTGGTGGCGCCGAATTCGACGGAGAGGTCGGAGATGCTGAGGATGTTCATTGGAGGGAAATCTATCGAAGCGGGGGGATTGGGGGTTGGGGGTTGGGAGTTGGGGGTTGGGGGTTGGGGCCGTCCAGCCGTCCAGCAACTATTTTCCCCCAACCTGCGTCTAGCATCCAGCACCCAGCACCCAGCACCCAGCACCCAGGCCCCCCCCGAGCATCGCGAGGGGCATCCAGCATCCCGAGGCCCCATGCCCAAGCGGCCAGCTCTCCTCTGCCTTGTCCTCGCCGCCGGCTGCGTCCAGCCGCTCCGGCTGGCGCGGGATGATTCGCCCACCGTCCTGTCCGGTCCTCCCCTGGCCGCGCCCAATCCGGCGGAGCGGGGGCCCTTCCGGGTGCGAACCCTGTACTACGGCAGCGGACGGGACAGGAACCGGGCGGTCTTTCGCGATTCGGTGACCCTCAAGACCAGGGTCGTGGACGGCAGCAAGTTCGCCGCCGCCCCGACTCCCGCCTTGGGGAAGGAACGCAAGAGTTACTGGGGATTCGGGTTCGATTCCCTTCCGGTGAACGGCCGGGTCTGGTATCCCGAGGGCAACGGGCCCTTCCCGCTGGTGCTGGTGGTCCACGGCAACCATAACATGAAGGACTTCTCCGACCCCGGTTACGGCTATCTCGGCGAGCTGCTGGCCAGCCGGGGCTTCATCCTGGCCTCGGTGGACGAGAATTTCCTCAACGGCAACATCCGGGGGGAAAACGACGCCCGGGGCTGGATGCTGCTCCAGCACATCAAGGTCTGGAAGCAGTTCCACGACTCGGCCGGCAGTCCCTTTCACCACAAGGTGGACCTGGGCAACATCGGCCTCATGGGGCACTCCCGCGGCGGAGAGGCGGTCGCGGTGGCCGGGGCGTTCAACCGGCTGTCCCACTATCCCGACGACGCAACCATCAAGTTCGATTTCAACTACGGGATCAAGGCGCTGGTCGCCATCGCCCCGATCGATGGCCAGTACGAGCCGGCCAACCGTCCCACCCCGCTGGAGAACGTGAACTACCTGGTGATCCACGGCTCCCACGACGGCGACGTGTCCGCCTTTTCGGGACTGCGCCAGTACCAGCGGATCCGCTTCACCGACGGACAGCCCTGGTTCAAGTCGGCGGTGTGGATGTACCGCGCCAATCACGGACAGTGGAACTCGGTCTGGGGTAACAAGGACAACGGGCCCGCCAGCGCCCGCTACCTCGACCTCCGCGGGCTGGTGCCGGAAGAGGATCAGCGCCAGATGGCCCGGGTGTACCTGAGCGCGTTTCTCGAGGCAACCCTCAAGGGAAAGCAGGAGTATCTGCCGGCGTTCCGGGACCATCGCAGCATCGGTCCCTGGCTGCCCCGGACCATGTACATAACCCGCTTCCAGGAGAGCGGCTATCGCGCCCTGGCGGCATATGGTGAAGACGTCAACGTCGCCACCGGATCGGTTCCGGGGGTGACCATCGCGGCGGAGAGCCTGGCCACCTGGAAAGAAGGCCTGGTGCCGCTCCGCTGGCAGAATACCAACGCGGGGCACTCGGCGGTCTGGCTGGGCTGGAACAACCGGATTGCGGGAACCGATACCACCAGAACCGGCCGGCCCGCATCCTACTCGGTGACGGTGACCGACTCGATCCGCTCGGCCTGGCAGATCGGTACCGGGTCCGCGGTGGTGTTCTCCCTGGCGGCCACCTCGGCCACCCCGGGTCCTCGCGCCGCCGCGAAGGACACCACCAAGGCGGCGGCCAAGGACACCACCAGGAAGGCGCCGGCACCCAAGCCGCCCCGAACCCCGCCCAAGAAGCCGACCGCGGCCGACTCCCTGCCCCTGGAGCTTTCGATCGAGCTGGTGGATGACGGCGGTACCGCCGCGCGGCTGCCGCTCAGTCGCTATGGCGTCGTGCGCCGCCCCATCGAAGTGACCGTGCTCAAGCGCAAGGGCCGCGACAAAACGAATTTCGCCAGCCAGGCGGAGCTGATCCCCCAGACCTTCACCCTGCCGCTCGCCGACTTCCGCGCGGTCGCCCCCGGATTCGATTCCTCCCGGCTCGCCACGATCCGCCGGGTCTTCGACGGCACCCGCGCCGGCACCGTGGTGCTGACCGACATCGGACTCTCCAACCTCGACCCGGCCTTCCTCGCGCCGGAAAGGGGCGTGAGCCCATGAGCCGCTTCGCAGCCGCCCTCCTGCTGCTCGCCGCACTCCCCGGCGCCGGGGCCGCCCAATCCGATCCGCCCGATCCCTCCGCCCCCCTGGTGCTTCGCCTCCCCGGAGGAACCCGGGCGCTGGGTGTGGGTGACGCCTGGACCGCCGGCCGCAGCGCCGAGGTGCTGTTCTACAACCCGGCCCAGATCGGCATTCTCCGGGGAACCACCATCTCGGCGCAGCGGTTCGGCGATGCGGCGACGCTGGGCACTCTCTCGACCGTGGGTCCCTTCGGAAAGATCTGGATCGGCGCGGGCATGCAGTATCTCGACTACCACGCCGAGCCGGCTGCAGGCTTTTACACCGACCCCGCCAGGCTCACCTCGCGGGGGCCGGTCCCCGCCGCGAGCATGGCGGCAACCGTCGCGGCCGCCTTCCGGTTCAAGGGAGTCCGGTTCGGCGTCGCCGCCAAGTATGTCGAGGAGCGGGTGGGAGGTGCCCGGGACAACGGCGCGGCATTCGACCTCGGCGCGGCGCGGGAAGTGAGCCGGGCCACGGTCGCCCTTGCGGTGCAGAACCTTGGCGGCGACCTCGAGGTCCTGGGTCAGGAAGCCGAGCTGCCGACCCGGATAGCCCTGGGGGTGACCTCGCCTTCGATCCGGGTGTCTACGTTTTTCGACGCGGCGATCGCCCTGGCGGTTTCGCGGGAGCAGGACGGCCGCATTGTGCCCGCGGGGGGGGTCGAGCTGTTCTACGAGCCGGTCGGAGGATGGTACTTCGTCGCGCGGGCCGGAGCCCGGCGAGTCCGGAACGAGCCGGGCCGGGCTGAGTCGCCGGTGACGTTCGGGGGATCGTTCGGGCTGGACCGGTTCTGGCTGGACTACGCCTTTCAGCCCTACAAGGGACCCGGCGCTGCGCATCGAGTCGGCATCCGGATTCAGTAGGGCAAGCCATGGGACGACACCGAAGCCCTCTCTTGACCTCGCGCCAGTGGACACCGCATCTTCTCTAGGCGGTCTAGAGGACTCTCATCAGTCGGAGGCACCTATTATGAATCGCATCCCCTTTCGCTACATCATGGGGCCGGCCATCGCACTGGCGCTGGCCTTCCCGGGACAGGCCCCCGCCCAGGCCGCGGCCGACAGCGCCGGCATCCGCGCTGCGGCGCTGGACTACATCGAGGGGTGGTACCAGGGCAGCGCCGAGCGGATGGAGCGGGCCCTGCACCCGGAGCTGGCGAAGCGGATCGTGAACACCGATCCCCGCAATGGACGCAACAGCCTCGGTCAGATGGGGGCGTTGACCCTGATCAACAGCACCAAGCGGGGCGGCGGCAAGGAGACGCCGGTGGAGCAGCAACGCAAGGAGGTGCGGATCCTCGACATCTTCGGGAACACCGCGAGCGTGCGAGTCGATGCGTCGACCTGGGTGGACTACCTCCAGATCGCGAAGTGGAATGGCCGCTGGGTGATCGTGAACGTGCTCTGGGAGCTGCGTCCGCAGCCGTGACACGAGCTCGGTGATGAGGAGACAGCTCGTCGTCGCGGGGCTCATCGCGGCGGCTGTCATCCCGCAGGCGAGCTGGGGACAATCGCCTCCCGATTCGGTCCTTGCCGTCACCTCGGCCCGGCTGATCGACGTGGTCACCGGGACGGTCATCCCCCGGGGGCTCGTCTTGGTCCGGGGCGGCCGGATTGCGGCGGTCGGCTCCCGGGATTCGATCCGCATCCCGGCGGACAGCCGGGTGCTGGACCTCGGAGATGCCACGCTGCTGCCCGGCCTGATCGATGCGCACGTGCACCTCCTGCTCGGTGGGCCAGCGCGGGCCAACGCGGTAGCGACGCTTCGGGCCGGGTTCACCACGGTCCAGGACCTCGGCGCGCTGCGCTACGCCAACCTGAGCCTTCGGGATTCGATCAGAGCCGGGGGCTGGAACGGCCCCCGCATCATCGGCGCGGGTCCCTGGCTCGGCGTCAGCGGCGGCATCTGCGACTTCAGCGGGATCGGCGTGCGCGACCGATCCGAGCTGCTCCAGCGGATCCGGACCGATGTCGAGCGGGGGGCGGACGTCATCAAGCTCTGTGTCACCGGCTGGCCCGCGGCCGGTTTCGCCCATCCCGACAGCGTCGAGCTCACCGAGGAGTTGCTTGCCGCCGCGGTGGCGGAGAGCGCGCGGCTGGGGCGGCCGCCGGTGGCCCACGCGGTGGGACGAGCGGGAGCGGCCGCGGCGGTGCGAGGAGGCATCGCGGGACTGGCCCACGCGGCGTTCCTGGATGACGAAACTATCGGTCTGATGCGGACCCGAGGCACCTGGCTGGCCTCGACCCTGGTGTCGTTCCGGCAGGGCAGCGACACCGCATCGTTCCGGGCTCTCTGGACCCGGATGCAGGCCGCGCACCGGGGGGGCGTGCGAATCATCCTCGGCACCGACGCCGGTGTCGTTCCCCACGGCGCCAACGCCCGGGAGCTCGCCGCACTGGTGCGCCTTGGCATGCCGCCGATCGACGCACTCCGCGCCGCCACGATTCGGGCGGCGGAGGCCCTGGGCCTGGCCGACCGGCTCGGGAGCCTGACACCCGGCAAGGTGGCCGACCTGGTCGCGGTCCCCGGCGATCCTCTGGCCGATATCGGCGTCATGGAGCGGGTGGTCTTTGTGATGAAGGACGGCCTGGTCTACGTCAGGAGCCCGTAGGATTATTCCGCCCGCATGGAAATCAACGGATCCACCCGCGCCGCCCGCAGCGCCGGAATCCACGTGGCAACGACCGCGACGGCACCGAGCACCAGCGGCACCGCGATGAACGTCAGCGTGTCGGTGGCTTGCACCCCGTACAGGAGCCGGCTCAGCACGCGGGTCAGGATGAGGGCGCCGGCCAATCCTACCGTGACACCGATCAGGGCCAATCGGACGCCCTGGGTCACCACCAGCGCAACGACCTGCCGCCGGCTGGCGCCCAGGGCCACCCGTACTCCAAGCTCCCGGGTGCGCTGCGCGACCGCATAGGAGATCACCCCGTAGATCCCCATCGTGGCGAGCACCATCGCGAGCCCGGCAAAGATCCCCAGGACCCGGCTCTGCAACCGGGGCCGCCAGAGGGAACGGGCCATCGCCTCCTCCAGGGTCTGGACCTGAAAGAGCGGCAGGTCGGCATCGAGGGACCGGACCACGCCGCGGATGTTGGTCAGGAGCGTCGTCAGGTCGCCGGCGGCGCGCACCGTCACCGTCTGGGTTAACCCTGTCCATTCGAAAAAGGGGAGGTAGATCGCCGGCCGCATCGGCTCCGGCAGGCGGTAATGCCGGATGTCGCGCGCCACTCCGACAATGGTGATCCAGGGGTCCGTACTGGTCACGCCACCGTACTTGAGCCGCTTGCCGAGCGGATTTTCCCCGGGAAACGCCAGTTTCGCCATGGACTCGTTGATCACCCCGACCGGATTCAGGGTGTCCCGGTCGGTGAGCGCGAGGTTCCGGCCCGAGATCATGGAAACCTCGAGCGTCGGGAAGTAGCCCGGGGTGATGTACTGGTAGTGCGCCACGAGCTCCTCGCCCTGTCGGGGCTCCGGGCGTCCCTCGACCGAGAAACCCGCCGCGACATTCCAGCCGCTCTGCGGAATGCCCTGGGCGGAGCCGACCGCCTCGACGCCCGGGATCGCCGCGGTGCGCTGGAAGAGCTCGGTGTAGAACGCGAACCGCTGCGGCTCCTCCGGATACTGCGCCCGGGGAAGCGAGATCCGGAACGTGAGCACGCCGCGCGGGGTAAAGCCCAGCTCCGTCGCGGTGAGCGCGCGATAGCTCCGGAGCAGCAGCACGGCGCCCACCATCAGAATGAGGGAGAGCGCCACCTCGACCACCACCAGCGTCCCCCGCAGCCGGCTCCGCTCCCGGCCTTCCCCCGAGCCGCCGGTTCCTTCGCGCAGTCCGGTGGTGAGGTTCGCCCCCGAGCCCTTGAACGCCGGCACCAGACCGAAGAGGACACCGGTCAGCGCGGCCAGGAGCAGCGTGATGAGGAGGGTACTCCCATCCAGCCGGAAGGTCACGTACCAGGGAAGCCCGTCGGGAACCGCCTGCGAAAAGAGCTTCACGCCGATCGCCGCGACGCCGACGCCCACCAGCCCGCCGAGGCTCGCCAGCACGAGGCTCTCGGTCAGGAGCTGGCGCACCAGGCGCCCCCGGTGCGCGCCGATGGCGGTGCGCACCGCGATCTCCCGCCGCCGCCCGGCCCCCCGGGTCAGAATCAGATTGGCGACGTTGGCGCACACGATGAGCAGAACGAACCCGACCCCTCCCAGAAAGATCATGAGGGGACGGCGCATGTCGCCGACCAGGTCGTCGCGCAGTGGAATCGCCTCCGCCTCCCACCGGTCATTGTCCTCGGGGAACTCGCGCTTGAGCCGCGCCGACAGCAGTTCGAGATCCCGCCGGGCTTGCGCGATATCTGTTCCGGGACGGAGCCGGCCCAGCGCGCCGGCATACATGCGATTGCCCCTGCTCTGTCTGGCCGGGTCAACGGCAAACGGGACCCACGCCTCCCCTCGTTCCGGAAACGCGAAGCCCGGCGGCATGACGCCGGCGACCAGATACGGTGTCCCGTCGACGGTGATCGTCCGGTTGACCACGCTGCTGTCACCGCCGTACCGCCGGCGCCAGAGCCCGTGACTCAGCAGGACCACGCGATTCCGGCCCACGGTTTCTTCCTCGGCGAGGAAAGTGCGGCCGAGAAAGGGCCGAACGCCCAGCAGAGGGAAGAGGTTGGCGGTCACCATCGCGCCCTCGAGCCGCTCGGGCTCGCCTTCACCGGAAAACGCGAGGGCCTGCCAGGTCCACATCCCGAGGGCGGCAAACGAGCGGCTGTCATCCCGCCAGGAGACGTAATCGGGATAGGAGATGTTGACCCGGTGCTCGTCCTGCGCGCGATCCTGCACGTACACCGAGACGAGCTCGCCGGCGTTCTCATACGGGAGCGGCCGGATCAGTATGGCATGCACGGCGCTCACGATCGTGGTGGTGACGCCGATCCCGAGTCCAATGCAGAGAATCGCCGCCAGGGCAAAGCCGGGACTCTTGCGCAGCGTTCGCAGCGCGAAGCGTACATCCTGCCACAGGTCTCCCATGATCTCCCTCCGCTCGGCCCGCTGCCGCTGCCGGGTGTCGATGGCGACGCACTCCTCCCGGATCCGGCCCAGCTCGCCGAACCGGCGCTCGGCCTCCTGCCGGGCCGCCAGGGGCGAGTGGCCCCGCTCGGCCAGCTCGCGCTGGTGCATCTCCAGATGAAACCGGAGCTCCTCGTCCACATCCTGGCGCACGTCCGAACGCCAGAATCGGAGCGCCCGCCGCCACCCTCCCGGCTCGGAGCCCGACATGCTCAGACCGGCTGCTCGGTGGTCCGGAGCACCTTGCCGACCGCTTTCACGAAGCGGCTCCAGGTGGCCGTTTCGGCCCGGAGCTGCTCCCGGCCTTTCGCGGTCAGGCGGTAGAACTTGGCCTTGCGATTGTGCTCCGAGGTGCGCCATTCGGAGGCGATCCGGCCCCGCTCCTCCAGCCGGTGGAGCGCGGGATAGAGCGAGCCCTCGCCCACCCGGAGCATGTCCCCGGTGAGCTGCTCGATCCAGCGGGCCACGGCGTAGCCGTGGGCCGGACCCCAGCTCAGGGTCTGCAGCACCAGCAGATCGAGGGTTCCCTGGAGCAGGTCGAGCGGCGGGCGGGCCACGGGCGTTCCCATCGAAGGTTGAGGTATAGGATGGGATCCGATACCTCGAATGTCAAGGGGAGCGGGCGGCCGGCCTCTCCGCGCGCAGCAGAAGGGCTCCCACGCTGCCGGCGAGGGTCGACCCCAGGAGGATGCCCAGCTTGGCGGGGAACAGCAGCGGGGTCCCCCCAAACGCCTGGGCGGCGATAAACAGCGACATGGTGAACCCGATCCCGCCGAGCCAGGCCACCCCGTGGAGTCCCCGCCAGGAGGTCTCCGCCGGGAGCGCCGCCAGCCGGAGCCGGACCGCCAGCCAGGAAAACAGCGTAATGCCCAGCGGTTTCCCCAGCAGCAGGCCGAGCAGCACGCCCAGCGTCACCGGCGCGGCGGAGCTGGCCCCCGAGTCGCCCAGCCGCACCCCGGCGTTCGCGAAGGCGAAGAGCGGCATGATGCCGTACTGCACCAGCGGCTGGAGCGCATGCTCCAGCCGGAGCAGCGGGGCCTGCACTCCCTCGGAGGCCCGTTCCAGGGCGTGGATCGCTTCCTGCTGCCCCTTGCTGGTGATCACCAGCAGATCACCGGTTTCCGCCTTGTCGAATTCGGTGAGCAGCTCGCGCGCCTGAGAGGAGAATTCTTCCGCGTTGATGCGGGTGCGCACCGGGATGGTGAGGGCGAGCACCACTCCGGCGATGGTGGCGTGGATCCCCGACTCGTGGAGCGCGAACCACAGCACGATCCCCACGATGAGAAAGGGCAACAGGCGGCGGATGCGGGTCGCGTTGAGCGCTACCAGAATCACCAGACACAGAAGCGCAACTGCCAGCGGTCCCAGGTGCAGGGTATCCGAATAGAAGAGGGCGATGACCACCACCGCGCCCATGTCGTCCACGATCGCCAGCGCGGTGAGGAAGACCTTGAGCCCCAGCGGAATCCTGGGCCCGAGCAGGGAGAGCACGCCGAGCGCGAAGGCGATGTCGGTGGCCATGGGGATGCCCCACCCGCGCGCCGCCATGCCGGAGGGGTTGAACGACAGGTAGAGCAGCGCGGGCACCAGCATCCCGCCGATCGCGGCCGCGATCGGCAGCGTGGCCTGCCGCACCGAAGCCAGCTCCCCCGCCAGCAGCTCCCGCTTGATTTCGAGCCCCACCAGCAAGAAGAAGGCGGCCATCAGCCCGTCGTTGATCCAGGCGAGCAGGGAGAGCTCGATGGACACACCCGCCATGGCGACCACGACCGGGCTGTCCCAGATCGCGGTGTAGGAGGCATGCCAGGGCGAGTTGGCCCATGCCAGTGCACCGGTGGCGGCGATCAGGAGCAGGATGCCGCTGGTGGCGCCGGTTCGGGCAAACTGCTGGAAGGGTCGAACGATGCGCACCATGTTCAGTCCTCGTCCGCGGGGGTGAGCGGTATCAGGCGCGCCCGGGGAGGGATCCCCGGCTCCAGCTCCATGATGCCCACCGAGGCGGGGAGCTCGAACCGCCGGGCCCCCGCCCCGCCGGGATTCATCACCGTCACCACCTGATCGAGGAGGGTGAGCAGCGGCCTATGGGTGTGTCCGTACACGATGACCTCGGCCCCCGGCCAGCGCTGGTGGAGCTTCTCCGGGGTCGGGACCCCGAGCTGGTGACCGTGCACGATCAGGAAATCGAAGCCCTCGATCCGGGTTTCCAGGATCTCGGGGACGCGGCTCCGGATGTCGAAGCCGTCGGTATTGCCGGAGACCGCGAGCACCGGCGCGAGACTCGCGAGCTCCTCCAGCAGCTCGGGGGAGCCGATGTCGCCGGCGTGGAGGATCCGGTCCACCTCGCGGAAGACCTCGAACACTTCGGGACGCAGCAGGCCGTGAGTATCGGCAATGATTCCGAGCCGCACCGGCTATTCCTTCGGCGGGGGTTCGACCTCCGGAAGCTCCGGGGCATCAAAGGTCGGCGCGGGCGTGCGCAGCAGCAACCCCGGGACCACGGTATTCAGCAGGGTGTACACGATCAGCGCGCCGAAGAGATACTGGGGCAGGAGAAACGCGTCCCGGAGAATCCCGGCGATCACCAGGGTGAACACCAGGGTCGGAAGCATGGGCACCGCCACCCGCAGGCTGTGCATCGGCCGTTCCCGAAAGGCGCTCCGGCGGTGCAGCATCACGGAGGCGAGCCGGACCGGCACCAGCACCGCCGCGAAGCCGACCCCGAGCAGCAGCGATGGCACGCTGAAATCTTCCCGGCGCAGCTCGGTGCCCGCCACGAAGAAATAGAACGGCGCGAAGACCGACGCGAAGACCTCGACCGCGTGCAGCATCCGCTCCGAGGCCATGGCCGGCAGCGCTTCCCGGAAGCGGCGGGCGGCGATGCCGACCATGAAGGCGCCCACCAGGTAGTAGACGCCCAGCTGCCGGGTCGCGTAGGAGGCCACCACCGCCATCATGAGCAGGAAGGCGAATTCGGATTTGGGGGCCCAGGGCGCCACTCGCACGGCAAACAGGCGGAAGGCCGGGGGCAGAACGGCGATGATCGCCACCAGCGCCACCGAGGCGAGTCCGAGCCGCCCGAGACTGGTGGACTGGAGCACGACGAACAGGACCACGAGCGCGAGCAGCTCGGTCGCGATGGCTTTGCTCTTGACCCAGAAGCTCTCCTCCTGGGTGAGCCCGAAGGACGGCAACGAGTCGAGGATGAACCCGGTGGAGGGCGTCAGGAGCGCCAGCGCCATCAGGACGGCGGGCCGAAGGTCCAGATCGAACGCCGCGACCGCTCCCAGCACGCCGAGGGCGAGCAGGACCACCCGGAGGCCGAGATGCTGGGCCAGGACCCGGGCACCGGTTCGCAGCTCGTGAAGGTCCACCTCCAGTCCGGCGAACAGGAACAACGCGACGATCCCGAAGGTGGACAGCAGATGCAGGGTCGGGTCCGCGTCCGAAACGCCGAGACCCATTCCCGCCAGCATTCCCAAGCCGAGGCTTGTGATCGCAGTGGGAAGGCGCCATCGCTGGAGAATGCGGGGCACCACGAACAGGGCGAACAGCAGAACGATGTACCCGAGCTCCGTTTGCAGGAGCTCCGGCAGACTAGCCACGCGGCGGAAGCGGCTCGGGGGCGAACGCGAGGGTCCGGCCCGGGCGGGACGGCGCCGGGGCATCCTGGAAGAGGTGATCGGCGATCACGGCGATTTCTTCCGCCCCGCGCCACGCCGCCTCCAGCGAAGCCAGCTCGCCCTCCAGCGCGCGGCGCTCGGCGTCCTCATTGGCGGCCATCTCCAGCGCGAGGCGATCCACCAGGGGGAGCCGCGGCAGCAGGGTCTGGGGCTCGCTCCCGATTCCGCCCCGGCCCCAGAAGGAGCGCTTGGTGATGTTGAGCGCCAGCCGCTCGGCGTCGGAGGCCGCGGCGTCGTCCTGGACCGGGTCCCGTGCGTCAGGGAATCTCCCCCAGGAGCAGCGCATCGCAATCGCGGCCACCCGGGCGAAGTATCCCTCCGGATTGGCGGCATCCTCCAGCTTGGTCACCGCGTAACGCACCACGTCCTCGCTGGCATCGGCGCCATTGAGCACCGCGAGGAGTTTCCCCGCCACGTGGAGGCCGTGATCGCCCGACAGGGTGGCCAGGCCGCCGTCATGCCGGACCTGGAGCCGCCAGGGCTCCCTTGGATCGGGCCGCACCAGCGCGGAGTGATCCAGGTGGCGGGCCCGGATCACCGCGGGCTCGCCGCCATCGCCCCGGGTCACGGCAAGCACCCGGTTGCCCTGCCCGTGCACCCGGAGCCAGGTGGTCAGGTCATAGCCCAGGTGAACCCCGGTGAGCCGTCGCCAGGAGAAATCCACCGCCCTTTCGCCCCGCCGGAGCCAGCGGCGAGCCAGCCGGAGCATCGGGTCCCGGCGCGCGGCGGGAAGCCAGCGCCCCAGCAGACGGCCATAGCGCCAGGCGGCGATCTCCGGCTTGAGCGCGGGACCGATCCGGACCAGGGCAAGGCCCTCGGGGAGGTACGCCAGGCCGATGTTGTCGGTGGAATAGCGGATTCGGGTGGCGGCAAAGCGCCGCTCGCACTCTTCGACCGCCTCCCAGCGCTCATCGAGCGGGGAAAGGTTCCAGCGCTCGCAGGCCGGACAGATGACCCAGAGCCGTCCCTGCCGCGCGTCGAACGCCAGCCGGGTGCCGACCGGAAACGTCGGGAGGACGGTGTTGGAGCCGAGCCCGGAATTGCAGAAGAGGCAGGTGGAGTACATCAGTCCTCAGCCGTCAGGCGTGAGCCATCAGCCATCAGCCATCAGCCATCAGCCATCAGCCATCAGCCATCAGCCATCAGCCATCAGCCGGGAAGTTAGCGCGAAAAAACTGAAGGCTGAAGGCTGAGGGCTGAGGGAACTGAATCAGCTGCCCCATCGCGGCGCGATCTCCACCTCGAGCCCCAGCTGATCCAGCACCCGCTGCACCACGAAATCCACCAGCTCCCCGATGCGGGTCGGCTTGTGATAGAAACCGGGAGCCGCGGGAATCACTACCGCGCCCGCCTCGGTGACCTGCACCAGGTTACGCAGATGGATCAGGGAAAGGGGGGTCTCCCGGGGCACCAGGATGAGCTTCCGCCGCTCCTTCAGGGTCACATCGGCGGCCCGCTCGACCAGCGAGCGGCTGCTCCCCTGCGCGATCGCCGAGACGGTGCCCATCGAACAGGGACAAATCACCATCCCGGAGGTCCGCTGCGATCCCGAGGCGGGTTTGGCCCCCCGGTCCTCGTCGGGGAACACGGTGACCGTGGACCAGTCCTTCCCGGTGGCGGCCTGAAGCGCCCCGAGGTCGGCGATGCCGCATTCCTGCTGAAGCAGCCGCCAGCCGTGCCCGGTCACGATGAGCCAGACCGGCAGCTTGGCGGCCGCCAGCACCTCCAGCAGCCGAACGGCATATGGCGCACCCGACGCCCCGGTTATGCCCAGGACGATCGGGCCCCGGTTCATTGTCCTTTCCGGTTCGGCGTCGGGCTCTTGACCGGGTGCTTGGGTGGCGAAGGCGGCCGCGGGAAAAACTTGGACGACTGCGGCAGTCCCTTCGGCTTCGGGGGCGGCGGGCCGGGGCGGCCAGGCCGGGAAGATTCGCGACGAGGTGACATGGCTTCAATGTACGCAACAATTCCAGGAATCGGTAAGCGGTGAGCAATAAGCGGTGAGCGGGACGAGCCTTTCCCGCTTACCGCTCACCGCTCACCGCTCACCGTAGCATCCGGTCAATGAACGCGAAGGCAAACACCGTCACACTCATCACCCCGTTCATGGTGAAGAACGCGGCGTCCAGCCGGCTCAGGTCCCCCGGTTTCACCAGATGATGCTCGTAGAGCAGGATTCCCGCCGCGACGACCACCCCCGCATAGTACCAGCCGCCGAATCCCGCCCCGTACCCGAACACCAGCAGCGCCGGGATGGTCACCGCGTGGAGGAGCCGGGCCAGCCCGATACTTCTCGCGGCGCCGAGCCGGACCACCGCGCTCCGAAGCCCGGCGCCCCGGTCGAATTGCTCGTCGGGCAGGGCGTAGAAGATGTCGAACCCGGCGACCCAGGTGGCGACCCCCAGCGCGATCACCAGCAGCAGCCACGCCGGGGTGCTCCAGGCCCCGGAGACGGCGAGGTACCCCCCGACCGGGGCGATGGCGAGTGAGGCCCCCAGCCAGAAATGGGGCCACCAGGTGAATCGCTTGGAGAGGCTGTAGGCCATCACCCAGAGGAGCGCCAGCGGAGCCAGCAGCGCGCAGAGTGGATTGAGCAGGACGCTGGCGCCCAGGAACAGGGCTCCCGCTACCACGATGGAGGCCCAGGCCTGGGCGACGGTGAGGGCTCCCCGGGGAAGCTCCCGATTCCGGGTCCGCGGATTCCGGGCGTCGAACTCCCGGTCGGCGATCCGGTTGAATCCCATCGCGACCCACCGCGCCCCGGAGAAGGCCACGATCACCAGTCCGACGGTGCGCCAGGTGACCGGATACCGCAGCGAGGCGGCGAGCACTCCCAGCAGCGCGAAGGGCAGCGCGAAGAGGGTGTGGGGAAGCTTGACGAAGTTGATGTACCGGACGAGGACCGAGTCACCCGAGAAGGTCTGTCCTTCCGGGACCGGGGACTGGGAACTGGGAACTGGGGTCGTCCCGCTCACCGCTTACCGCTCACCGCTCACCAAGTTTGATGCCCAGCTTCGGCCAGATTTCGGTAACCCGTTTCTTGGTCGTCTCGTCCATCTCGATCAGGTCCGGCCACTCCCGGGTGAACCCTTCCTCGGGCCACTTCCGGGTGGCGTCGATCCCCATCTTGCTGCCGTAGGTAAACGCCCGGCTGGAATGATCCAGCACGTCCATCGGGCCCATAGTGAAGCGGACGTCGCGCTCGGGATCGATGTTGTTGAGCGCCACCCACCAGGCCTCGTCGGGATCCTGGACATTCACCTCCCGGTCCACGATGACCAGCACCTTGGCCAGCGACATCAGCCCCTGGCCCCAGAGCGCGTTCATCACCTTGTAGGCCTGGCCCGGATACTGCTTGTCGATCGACACGAAGACCAGGTTGTGGAAGATTCCCGGCGCCGGCATGTGGTAATCCACGATTTCCGGCACGGTGAGCCTGAGCAGCGGAAGAAAGATCCGCTCGGTGGCGTGGCCGAGGTAGAAATCCTCCATCGGGGGACGGCCCACCAGGGTAGCGGGATACACCGGGTGCTTCTTCCGGGTGAGCGCAGTGACGTGCACCCTGGGGTAGTAATCCGCCAGCGAGTAGAACCCGGTGTGGTCCCCGAAGGGGCCCTCCAGCACCAGCTCCTCGGCGGGGTCGATGTATCCCTCCAGCACGATTTCGGCTTCGGACGGGACCTCGAGGCCGCAGGTCACCGCCCTGGCGAGGTCCACCGGCGTCCGGCGCAGAAAGCCGGCGAAGAGGAATTCGTCGATGGTGGGCGGCAGCGGCGCCGAACCCGAGTAGATGCTCGCCGGATCGCCGCCGATGGCGATCACCACCGGCATTTTCTCTCCCCGGCCCGCCATCTCCCGCCAGTGGGCCGCGCCCACTTTGTGGCGCTGCCAGTGCATGGCCAGCTCGCGCTTGCCGGTCACCTGAATCCGGTACATTCCGACGTTTCGCACTCCGCGCGCGGGATCCTCGGTAATCACCATCGGCAGGGTGATGTAGCGGCCGCCGTCCCCGGGCCAGGTGACCAGGAAAGGAATGCGGTCCAGGTCGATTTCTTCTCCCTGGAGGACGACCTCCTGGCAGGGCGGCTTCCCGCCGCGGGTCCTGGGCGGGAATTTCGCCATCTCCGCCAGCTTGGGCAGCATGGCCAGCTTGCCGAAGAGTCCCTCCGGCACCTTGAGGTTGAGCATCTCGGAGATCCGCTCGCCCACCTGGTCGAGCCGCTCCACCCCCAGGGCCAGACACATCCGCCGCATCGAGCCGAACAGGTTGATCGCCACCGGAATCGGGCTTGCGCTCCCGTCGGGAAGCACCGGCTGCTCGAACAAGAGCCCCGGCCCCCCGCCCCGCGCCTTCATGCACCGGTCGGCGATCTCGGCGATTTCGAGGTGGGTGCGGACCTTTTCCCTGACTCGCACCAATTCCCCGGCCTTCTCGATCGCGGAGATAAACTCGGGCAGGCTGTCGAGGGCCATTCAGGATTCCTTGTCGGTGAGCAGTGAGCGGGGAGCAGTGAGCGGGAAGAGTCTTTCCCGCTTACCGCTCACCGCCCACCGCTTACCTGTTTGAGCCGACGTGAATCGCACAGATTCCGCCCAGCAACCGGGAATACGTCACGTCGGAGAATCCGGCGTCCTTCATGCGCGCCGCCAGCTCTTCGGGCTCGGGAAAGGCCAGCACCGACTCTGGCAGCCAGGTGTAAGCGTCTCTATGTTTCGAGACGAATCGTCCGATCACCGGCAGGACCCGCAGGAAGTAGCGGCTGTAAAGCGTCCGAAGCCAGCGCCGGGACGGCATGGAGAATTCCAGGATGACCAGCCGGGCACCGGGTTTGAGCACCCGGGCGGCTTCGGCAAGGCCGGCGTTCAGGTCCATGAGGTTGCGGACCCCGAAGCCGACCGTCGCGCCGTCGAAACCGGCGTCCGCGAAGGGCAGCGCCAGCGCGTCGCCATTACAGGGAATGGCGCGCCCCGACTTCCCCGTTCCCCGGGCCAGCATCTCTTGCACGAAATCGGTGGCGATCACCTTCCCCAGGAACCCCGGTCTGTTGCCCAGCTCGGCCGCGAGATCCATGGTCCCCGAGCAGATGTCGAGATAGGTGCCCTCCGGCGCGTGTTCCCATCCCAGCCGGTCCACCGCGAGCCGCCGCCAGCGGCGATCGATATTGAGGCTCAGGACATGATTGAGCAGGTCATACCGCGGCGCGATGGCCGAAAAAATCTCCCGGACGTAGGCTCGCTTCGCGGCCCCGCCGGTGATCGGTAACTCCCTGTCTGTGGCGAACATAGCGGCCGAATGTAGTCTCGCGCGAACCCCGCTAGCAAGTTCGGGGATTGGGGATTGGGAGTTGGGGCGGGGGGAACTGCCACCCACTCAAACCCCCATCTCCCAGCTCCCAACCCCCGCCACGACGTGAGCGGCCCCGCCCCGGATCTCCGAGCCGCCACCGACCAGGAGGTGGTGCTCCGCGCCAGGACCGGCGACCAGGCGGCCTATCGCGAGCTGGTCCGCCGCTATGAGCGCCCGGTCTTTTCGCTGGTGTTCCGGATGGTGCGGAATCGGGAGCTCGCCGAGGATCTCTCCCAGGAGACCTTCATCAAGGTCCTGAATGCCCTGGAGAGCTACCGCCCCGAATTCAAGTTCTCCTCCTGGGTCTTCAAGATCGCCAACAACGCCGCCATCGATCACCTCCGCCGCCGCGAGCTCGACACCCTGTCGCTGGAAGGATCGCCTCATGCTGAAACGCCGCAGATGATCGAAGCCACGGCGCTGCAGATCGGCGAGCGGGGCGAGACCGCGCTGGAAGAGGTGGAGAATCGCGAGCTGGGGGGAGAGATCGAGCGGGCCATCGCCAGGCTGCGGCCGGAATACCGAACCTGCATTCTGCTGCGTCACGTCGAGGGCCGCGCCTATGAGGAGATCGCGGAAATCCTGAATCTTCCCCTCGGCACCGTGAAGACCTACATCCACCGCGCGCGCAATGAGCTTCGCGTTGCGCTCGCGCACCTCAAACAGTGAAACCTCATTCTATCCGCCGCCGTATGGGGGAACGCTTATGAAGAAATGGCCTGTGAATCACCTGACCGCGGATGACCTCGACGCGTTCCATTCTGCGTCGTTGTCCGATGCTGCGCGAGACCATCTCGCCGAGTGTGAAGAATGCCGCACCATGGCGGAGCTGGATCGCGCGGTGCTCGCCGCACTGGCGACGCTTCCGTCCTATGCGCCGGCGCCGCATTTCGCCGATCGGGTGGTGGCACGGCTCCAACGCCACGCGCCCGCCCTCAGCCGCGTCCTCGCCCCCCGCTTCCCCGCATCGTGGAACCGCCGGGCCCTGGCGGCGACGCTGGTGCTGGGACTCGGCGCCAGCATCGTCTGGACCCTGCTCAATCGCACCCTGCTGCTCTCCTGGATCAACCTTGCAGCCGCGGAAACCGGCCGGACCATCTGGCTCGGCGTGCGAGTGGCAGCGACGAACCTGACCTCCCAGCCCTGGTATGCTCCGCTACGCGATTTCGCCTCCTCGCCCGGACGGCTCGCGTTGGTGATCGGCGGCTGTCTGGTCCTGTACGCCGTTGCCCTCGCCGCCATGCGCAGACTCCTGACCCCGCCCAGCCGGCCGGTTCCCCATGGCAACTGGTAACCGCGCCCTCTCGCTGCTGCTGGTCTTCTCCGGGGTCGTCGCCAGCCGGGCCGGCGCTCAGCAGGTCCCCGCTCCGCGTGCCATTCCCGACGCACAGGGCTCCCAAGGCCCGACCATCGACCTCTCCCGCCTGGATGATCCGGTGCAGCTGGAGCGGCGGCTCCGCGCCGCGCTCCAGACCGATCTCGAGTCCCTCCGGCTCACCGTGCCGGGCGGCAGGGCGCGGCTGGGCGATTTCACCGTCGGCTCGGGGGAAACCTTCAGCGGAAACCTGCTGGTGCTCCGGGGCGATGTGGACCTGTTTGGCCGGGTGAGCGGCAACGTGGTCGCGCTCGATGGCGACGTGATTCTCCATTCCGGCGCCCGGGTCGCGGGTGATGCGCTCGCGATCGGAGGCCGGATCCGCGAACTGGGCGGCGCGGTGAGCGGAGAACGGCGAGCCCTGGGCGGGTCCCCGGAGGTCGTCGCGGCGCCCAGAGGTCCGCTGCGCTCCGCGCTGACCAGCCTGGCCGGACTGACCGGGGTGCTGGTGACTCTGGGATTGCTGGGTTTCGGGACGGTGCTGTTTGCCCGGCCCAACCTGGAGATCATCTCGGACACCGTCTCCCACAGTCTCTTCCGCTCCTTCCTCACCGGGCTTCTGGCCCAGGTGCTGGTCATTCCCACCTTCGGCATGCTGATGGCCGGGCTGGTGCTGAGCGTGGTGGGGATTCTGCTGGTGCCCTTCGTGATCATTGTGTTTCCCCTGCTCCTGGTGGCGGCGGTCGTCGGCGGATTCCTCGGGGTGACCCACGCCATGGGGGAGACCCACCTGCGTCGGCGGATGGCCGCCGGGGTGATGGTCGGCTCGGCCAACAGTTACCGCTACCTGGCCACCGGGCTGGTCGGAGTGGCCGCGGTGTGGCTGGCGTGGATCCTGTTCGGCTGGGTTCCGGTGGCGGGGTCGCTGATGTTCGCGGCCGCGTTCCTGGCAACCTGGCTGCTTGCCACCGTCGGGTTTG
>DATFGC010000585.1:0-9037 GCA_035249765.1 Gemmatimonadales bacterium
CATATTCTGAGAGAGTACCCTCGGGCAGGTAACGTGCCTCGCCGCGGGTTTGAAGGCGTTCACCGTTGCCTGAATCGCACTATTCCGAGGTGCTGCTCAAGGCGCCACCAGGGTGACAGGCTCAGGGTGACGGTGCGGCGCCCAGATTGCGGAACTGATTCAAGGTGACGGTCAGATGGCTGGTGCCGCCCTGGTTGCGCACCATCAGGAAATGCCTGCCGTCCGGCGCCACGTCGTACACCTGATGGGTCAGGTCGGCGAGGTAATTCCGGTCGGAGAAGAGCAGGGTCCGCCGAAGCACTCCGAACACCGGCCCCGGGCGGACCGTCGCGGCGAGCAGCGCCGGCCCGCTTCGGTAGAACAGCTCATCGCCCCGAGGCGACCAGACCGGCTCGGTGCCGCCGTCCAGTGAGACCGGAACCCGGGCTGCCATCTTCGGAAACGACTGGACGTATACCTCCGCCCGCCCGGACTCGGTGGACACATAGGCAAGCCAGCGGCCATCCGGCGACAGAGCCGGCGCAACCTCGTTGGCCGGGTTTTGCAGCAACGGCACCGGCGGGCGGGTGGAGTCGAGGGCCACCAGCCAGATGTCCCGGCTGCCGGATGGCGCCACCGTGCGAAGCAGGGCCGAGCGGCCGTCGGGGGTGAAGACGACCTCCCAGGGCTCGAGCCGGCGCGCGCCCGGTATCGACACCGCTGTCCCGCCGCCTTCCGCGCTGGTCACTCGCACGTCGGTCGTCCTGCCCCTCTCAAGCACATAACCCACCCGTTTGCCGTCGGGGCTCCACGCCGGCCGGCGCGCCCCGCTGTCCGGCGACAGCCGCGTCAGCGCACCCTGGGCCCGGTCGAGCAGCCAGATACTCTCGTCCATCACCAGCGCAACCTGCCGTCCGTCGGGCGAGAAGCGCGGGTCCGCATAGGTCCCGATCCTGGGATGGTACCGTTCCGCCCGGCCGCTCCGGTCCACCAGCTCGAGCGTGCGCGGGGACGTCAAGGAAGGAGCGCGCACGATGATGCCGTTGCGGGAAACCGCCATCTGCGCCACGCCGAAGTCGACCAGCACCGGCTCGGGAATGATGCCGGGCTCTCCCGAAGGCGCCCGGCGCCGGACGTCGAACGGCACGGCCCGCACCAGGCCGTCCGGGCCGGCGTACACCAGGTGACCGGTATCGACGTAGCGGGGATCGCTGCCCGCGATGCGCAGCGGCGTCATCGTCCTGGCTGGCACATCGAGCACCGCGAGCTCGCTCGCCGAATCGCGCTGGATAGTGAATAGAATGCCGCGGTCGCCGGGCAGGGCATGGGGAAAATTGTAGACTTCGGCCGGGCCGCTCTCGAGGAGCGTCGTCATCCGACCGCCCGGCACGCACTCCCGCAGGCCGAGCGAATCGGCGATCACGATGGCGTTGTTCTCCATCCAGGTGGCGATCGCCGCGCCGTGGCTCTCGCAGATCGTCTCCGGCGATCCCCCCGCGACCGGCGTCCGCACGATCCGGGTGCCGACTCGGAAGCCGAGCCAACGCCCATCGGGGGAAAAGAACGGATACCGTCCGTTGTCGCTTCCGGCGACCGGCACCGGCTCGGCGCGGTCCAGTGCCCGCAGGTAGAGCCGCCGGTGGCCGGTGCTGTCCTCGCCGTTGTAGGCGAGCAGCGTCCCATCGGGCGACAGCGCCATCACCGACAGGATATTGCCGGCATAGGCCGCATGGTCCGGCAGCAGGATGTCGAAGCGCTGGACCGGCGCTCCCGGGGATGCCGCCCTCGGCCGCAGCTGGTCGAACCCGATGAACCCGAGAGCGGCGAGGAAGAGGGCCCAGGGGAGCCAGGCCCTCGCCGCCACCGGTACCGGGGCTCGGCGCAGCTCAACAGAGCTGCGGGTCGAGGTAAACGCCGGATTGCCGAGTGCTGTGGCGAATTCTGCCGCACTGGCGAAACGGTCCGCCGGGAGTTTCTCCAGCGCCTGGAGCACGGCGGCTTCGACGTGGGGAGGAATGGTCTTCCGGCTGGCGCGCGGAGGTTCCGGCTCGCCGGTCAGCACCCTGGCCACGATGGCTTGGGCGGTGGGTCCGGTAAAGGGCGGGGCTCCGACCAGCATTTCATAGGTCACCGAGCCGAGCGAGTACACATCGCTGCGGGCGGTGATCTCGCGCTCCCCCATCGCCTGTTCGGGACTCATGTACTGCGGCGTGCCGATCGACATCCCCGTCTCGGTCATCCGGGTGCCGCCGGCTTTGCTCGCCGCGAGGGCGATGCCGAAGTCGGCGACCAGGGCATGACCGTCGTGCAGGAGGATGTTTTCGGGCTTGATATCCCGGTGGATTACGCCCTGGCGGTGAGCGTAATCGAGCGCACTGGCGACCTCGCCGGCGAGCCGCACCGCCTCCGCGATCGGGAGCTGCTTGTCCGCGTGGAGCCGGTCGCGCAGCGACTCGCCGCGGACGAAGGGCATGACGTACCAAAGGAGCCCGTCGGCCGCGCCCGAGTCGATCAGCCCGAGGATGTGGGGATGCTGCAGGTTGGCGGTGGTCTTGATCTCCTGGAGGAACCGCTGGGCGCCGATGACCGCGGCAAGCTCGGGGCGAAGCACCTTGACGGCGACCTGGCGATCGTGCCGTTGATCGTGGGCCAGGTAGACCGTGGCCATGCCGCCGGCCCCGAGCGCACGCTCGATCGAGTAGCGATCAGCGAGCGCCGCCTGGAGGACGAGGAACTCCGGCGGGGGCTGGGTGTCACTCACGAAGCAGAAGATACCCGCCTACGGGCCAGAGTCACCCTGAGGAGGTCCTGAGCCTCCGAAGGGGCCACGTCAGGTCGGAGCTCCGCCCCTTCGGGCCTCCGGCCCTCAGGGTGTACCTTTGTCACATGACTCCCTTCCTTCTCCTCGCCCAGCTCGCCCAGCCCTGTACCACCGGCACGACCGCCTGCGAGCGCTGGGTAACCTACGATGCCGGCCCCGCCCGCTCGATGGTCTACGCCTCCCATGCGCTCGATGCGGCCGACCCCCGGATCACCCGCGCCCTCATCATGGTGCACGGAGCCGGGCGGAACGCCGACCACTATTTCGAGACCGCGATGGCCGCGGCGTTCCTGGCCGGCGCGCTCGACAACACGATCGTCATCGCCCCCCGCTACATCACCCGGGCGGACTCCGCCACCACCCACCCCGGCGAGGTGGTCTGGTCCAGCGCCAGGAACAACTGGCGCTCCGGCGGCTTCTCGGCCACGAATCAGGAGCTCACCTCGTTCGACTTCCTCGACCGGCTGGTCGGGATCCTGGCCGACAAGAAGACCTTCCCCAACCTTGCCAAGGTGGTGGTGGCGGGACACTCGGCCGGAGGGCAGGTGGTCACCCGTTACGCCATGGCGAACCGGATTGACCCGGTGCCGGGGATCACGCTGAGCTACGTGGTCGCCAATCCCTCGACCTACGCCTGGCCGGTGGCGGAGCGCCCGCTTCCGGTCGGGAACGCGGATCCGGTCGGAGCCGACAAGGAGGCGCTGGGACCGGACGGGGAAAAAGTGAACGGGAACTTCCAGTACGGCCCGTTCGATTCGACCAGGGCGCCGAGCTTCAACCGCTGGCCCGCCGGGCTCGACTCACTGGCCGGCTACAGCGCCGGGATGAGCCCCGACCAGCTCCGGAAGAACCTGGTGTCCCGGACCACCACCTACCTGCTGGGGCAGGTGGACGTGCTTCCCCTCGGGGGTTTCGACCGCTCCCCCAACGCGATGGCGCAGGGGCCGACCCGCCGGGCGCGGGGGGAGGCGTTCTTCAAATATGTGACCGAAACGATGGGCGCCAAACACAAGGCGCTCATCGTCTCGGAGTGCGGGCACAACGCCCGCTGCATGTACACCACCGATGTGGTGCTGCCGGTGATTTTTCCCTAGGGGTTGTCACCCCGAGGGCCGGAGGCCCGAGGGGGCGGAGTCACAGGTCAGGCTCCGCCCCCTCGCTGCGCTCGGGGTGACACTCTCGCTGCGCTCGGGGTGACACTCTAGGTGACACCCTCGTTGGGCTCAGGGTGACATCAGGGCGTCAGCACGGCGGTCTGAATGACCACGGCCTGGGTCTCGGTCTCCCCGGCGTCGACCGTCACATTCACCGGCAAGGCAAAGTTGGTGGTGATCCCGATGCCGGTCGGGGGTTGCACGGTCAACGAATAAGTCCCCGGCAGCAGGAACCGGAACCGGGCCTCGAACGTCCCGTCGCCGTCCGGATCCGTGAACGCCACCGTCTCCCCATTCAAGGTTGCCCTGAAGGCCGCCAGGGTCACCGCTCCGCCCGGAGGAACCGGCAAGGTCACCCCGGTGTTCAGCTTCAGGGTGACGACCACGGTGGCCGCCGTGGAAAACTGGGCACCCTTGATCACCGGATGCATGACCCATTTCCCGGAGTTCCCGGCCTGGTGCCCGAAGCTCTCGGCGACATTGAAATCCACCAGCAGATCCTGGTCCTCGGTGATCTCGAGCTCGGTCACCGGGAACTTCACCTTGAGCCCGGAATGCGCCAGGCTGGGCATCTGCAAGTCCCCGGTCACCACCGCACCGGCCGGAAGACCCGCATAGGTCGGCGAGGAGGCGTAAATCGAGGTGCTCCCATCGGCATTCTCGACTTCGATGTACCCGCCGGTGATCACGAAGCGCAGCTCGGTGTACGCCCCGGCCGGGACCGGCTCCGCATCGACCAGGACCGCGGTGCTGTTGGCGAGGTCGATCAGATCGGTGGTGACGGCATCGTCGCGCAGCACCACTTTCCCATTGTCACCCTGAAGGTTGACCTCGGAGATCGTGACCACGGCCGCCTTGATGTCGCCGGCTGCGTCGGTGAGCCGGACCGTCACCCGGGGCTGCCCGGTCGGGTTGCCCTCGGTCGGACTGTCACTGCAGGCGCCGAGCATTGCCGCGAGCGCAATGAGCGGCAAGCCGATTCGCTTTCCCAAACCCATGATTTCCCCTCTTTGTGGAGGCTCTGATAGGGGAGACGACCAACATGCGGGGGAGGACTACAGCTGTAGGAAAACCGGACAGGGAGCGTCCAACGCTCCCGTGGGGCCGGGTATCCAACTAGAGGCTGCCCGCCCAGCGCCCCGACCGGAGAAGCCCATGCGCGACCGCCTCGACGCCATCATCGCCGACGTCACCTTCGCCCTTCGACAGCTGCGCCGCTCCCCGGTGCTGGCCCTCGCCGCGATTCTCTGCTTCGCGCTCGGCATCGGCGTCAACAGCGCGATCTTCTCGATCGTCAACGGGGTCCTGATCCGGCCGCTCCCTTACCGCGACGCCGACCGCATCGTGGTCATCAACGAAGGCCTGCCGAAGATGAACCCGGGCATGGGCCGCATCTCGGCGGCCGAGCTCCTCGACTATCGCGAGCTGGACGGCCGGGTGTTCCAGGCCACGGCGATCTATGAGCCGCGCAGCTATACCGTCCGCGCCCCCGATGGATCCCTGGAGCGGGTTCAGGGGGCTCTGGTCTCCGGCAGTTTCCTGCGGGTCCTGGGGACGGAGCCGGTGCTCGGGCACATTCCGGAGACCTGGTCGCAGAACGCCGCGAATCCCAACGCGAGCCTGGCCACCGCGGAAGTGATCGTCAGCCATGCCTTCTGGCGCACCCGGCTGGGCGGCGATTCGAGCATCATCGGGAAGACCATGCCGCTCGGGAACGCCGTGGCGACCGTGGCGGGGGTGATGCCGCCCGGGGTGCAGTTTCCGATCGGCGGCATCGGGGTGACGCCGGCGGAGATCTTCCTGCCTTATGAGCTGACGCCGCAGGTGATGGCCCGACGGGCCGACAATTACGGCACCTGGGCGTTCGGTCGGCTCGCCGATGGCGTTTCGGTCGAAGGGGCTGACGCGGCCGTGTCGAGGGTCGCAACCGGTCTCCCGAATCGCTATCCCGAGTTTTACAAGGCGGGGACAGGCACGGTTATCGGCGGGGTGCAGACGTTGCGAGACGCCATCACGGGATCGGTGCGCCAGCCGCTGCTCGTCCTGCTCGGGGCGGTGTGCCTGGTACTGCTCATCGCCTGTCTCAACGTTTCGAGCCTACTGGTAGCTCGGTCCGTTTCGCGAAGGCGAGAAATCGCGGTGCGCCGCGCGATCGGCGCGTCCCGGTCGCGGCTGGCGCAGCAGTTCCTGACCGAGAGCCTGGTGCTGGTGATCACCGGCGGCATCGTTGGCCTCTTGTTCGGCCGGTACGGCTCAGGCCTGCTGGCGCGGCTCGCCCCGAACGGCGCGCTGAATGGCTACGACATCGGCCTCGACTGGCGGGTCGTGACCGCCACCGCGGCAGCGACCGGGCTTACCGCGCTGGTCTTCTCGGTGCTGCCGGGTCTGGCCGGACGGGACGATTTGCAAACCACCCTGCGCGAGGGCAACCCGCGCCAAAGGGACTTGTCGCGCAGTGGACTGGTGGTGGCGGAAATCGCGATCGCCTTGCTGCTGACGGTGGGGGCCGGACTGATGGTGCGGAGCTTCTTGCACCTGCGCGACGTCGACCCCGGATACAATGCCGAACGGCTGGTGACGTTCCGGGTGACCTTCCCGCAGTCGCGATACCCGACTCATGCGGCGGCCATTACGGGGCAGCAGGTGCTTACCCAGCGCCTCGCGGCGATTCCCGGCGTCAGGGCCGTCAGCTCCGCAAGCGACATGCCGGCCGCGGACCCATCCTGGATCGTCTTCACGCCGGATCCCGCCATCGGCCCCCTTCCCGAGAAGACACCCATCGGGTCCAACAATCTCGTGCAGCCCGGCTACTTCGAGACGATGGGAATCGCTTTGCGGGTCGGCCGCACCTTCAACACATCGGACATAGCCGGCCGGGAGCCCGTGGCCATCATCGGCGAAACCCTGGCGAAACAGCGCTTCGGCGGCACGAGCGCGGTCGGGCGCCGTCTGAAGTGGGGAGGGTTGGACTCGCCCCAGCCATGGCGAACGATCGTCGGCGTGGTCGCCGACGTAAAGCAATCGGGTCTCACCCAGGAAGAACCGACGCCCGCGATCTACATGCCGGCAGCGCAGCTGGATTCCGGACCGGTGGTATCGATCGTGCGCGGACAGAGCTATCTCCTGCGCACCGCCGGCGACCCGCGCGCAGCGTTCAGCGCCATTCGGCGCGCCGTGAGGGAATTCGACGGCCTGATGCCGATCACCGGACTCTCGTCGATGGACGACCTTCTTGTTGCCACCATCGCCGACCGGAGGTTCAACATGTTCCTGCTCGGCGCCTTTGCCGCGGTGGCGCTCACGCTTGCCGCGGTCGGCATCTACGGGCTCATCGCGTTCTCCGTGGCGCAGCGGACCCGCGAGCTGGGGATTCGCATCGCCCTGGGCGCCCTGCCTCGCGACGTGCTCCTCCTGGTGATGCGGCAGGGTGCGACGCTCGTGCTGACCGGGATCGTCGTCGGGAGCATCGGCGCGATCGTCTCGACCCGGTGGATGCGATCGATGCTCTTCCAGGTCGATCCCCTGGATCCGCTGACCTTTGCCGTCGTCGCAGTGGCGCTGGCGGCCGTGGCCATCGGCGCAACCTGGGCCCCCGCGTTGCGGGCGGCGCGGGTAAGTCCGGTCACCGCGATGCGAACTGATTGAGAGGACGCTGGGGCGCCGAGACGGCCCCTGGGCGGCACATGGGGCAAATGGCCGAAGGCATGCTCCTGGCTGCGGGTCTTGCTCCCCATCAGATCCGGCGGTAGCCTCTGCAATTGATTGATTCGGTACCACCAAGCGGCCGAGGAGGCCTTAGCCCGCCATGCACCAGGGACACGTCTGTTGCGCCTTGAGGAAGCCTGAAATCGGCCCAACCGTGGGAAGTGCCGGCTTCATGTTCCTGTTGACCGACGGGTCCAGAAGACGGCGACATCGGAGTCTCCCGGAGCGGTGACGCCGCATGACGGCCCTGCGCTCCCCGCTATTGAGGAATCACCGATGGCAGAGACCAAAACCAAACCGACAGGCGCCAGCGTCGATGCGTACCTCGCGTCCAGAGCCAGCCCCGAGCAGCTGAAGGACTGCAAGGCCATCATGGCCATGTGCCAGCGGGTCACGAAGCAGCAGCCCAGGATGTGGGGGCCAAGCATCGTGGGCTATGGCTCGTACCGGTACAAATACGCGAGTGGCCACTCCGGCGAGTCCTGTCTCGCCGCCTTCGCAGTACGCGGCAAGGATCTGGTGGTCTACGTCATGGGGGCGGAGAACCCCGAGCAACGCGACCGCCTGGCCAGGCTCGGGAAGCACAAGATGGGAAAGTGCTGCCTGTACTTCAAACGCCTGGCGGACCTCGACGCCAAGGTCCTGGAGGCCCTCATTGCCGGGTCGATCGCCGAAGTCAGACGCCGGTATCCCCAGCCGGGGGTCAGGCGCGTGGCTCCTGGGGCAGAGGTCCTCGGCTGTCGCTGACCTCGCTGCGCCTACGGGCCCGTCCCAAAGTCGGAAAACACGAACTGGTAGAGCTGCCGCCGGGCGTCGTACTCCGCCCGGAAGGCCCGTGGATAGGCCCCAGCCATCCCGGGGATCGTGGGAATGGGCAGGTCGAACGAGCGCTTCTCCAGAAGGAGCGAGCGGGTGAGCATGGGTTCGATGAAGATCGGCACGCCGCGGTAGTAGCCGACGACCATGGTCCCGCGAAACGTCACCGTGCTCTCGAGCTCGGCGGTCAAGAGGGAATGCATCCCCATCTGGCGAACACAGAGGCCGGTGAGGATCGTGTCGCGAGCCATCTCGGCCAGCGGAGGCGGCAAGGTTACGTCAGGCAGGCTGTAGCCGGCCGGCATGACGGAGGGCTTGGTCTCATCGGTGCAGTCGATGGCGGAGCGCTCCGCGCGCGGGATCGTGTAGAAGTGGAAGTCGAAGTGCGGCGTCAGGTACGGCCCGGGCGGGTGTCCATGGGCCTCCCAGAATGCCGTGAGCTCGGTAAGCCCGGCCGGCCGGTGGGCCACTTCCGGCATTCTCAGCGTGGCAGTGATGGCCGGCGGCCAGACCATCGGCTGGTCGTCCGGTGCGTTCTCGATGCTGGCCGTCGGGACGGTCA
>DATFGC010000586.1:0-8112 GCA_035249765.1 Gemmatimonadales bacterium
GCTGGAGAACGGCATCGGCCCGGTCAAGGAGCCCATCGAGCTGGGCGCCATCGACGCCGCCATGGCGGCCACCGGGAAGGCCGTGTTCGAGGCCAAGTGCTCCGCCTGCCACAAGATGGACACGCTCTATATCGGTCCCGCCCTTGGTGAAGTGACCGCCCGGCGGTCGGGCGCCTTCATCATGAACATGATCCTTAACCCCCAGGAAATGGTGGAGCGGCATCCGGTCGGCAAACAGATGCTGGCGGAGCGGATGACCTTCATGGCCAATCAGAACCTGACCCGGGACGAAGCCCGGGCAGTGCTGGAGTATCTCCGCACCCAATCGAAGAACGCACCCAAGCAGTAACCAGAGAGGATTACGTCATGTCACAATCGATTTCATTCCTGACGGCCGCGGCGGTGCTCCTGGCAGCCGGATGCGGCAAGGCGTCCACTCCGATCGGTGCGGCGGGAGACGCGGCGTCCCGGGTCTATGTCGCCCCGGGCCAGCACGACGAGCTCTACGCCTTCATGTCCGGCGGATTCTCCGGCAACGTGACGGTGTACGGGCTTCCCTCCGGCCGGCTGCTCCAGCAGATCGCGGTGTTTTCCCAGTATCCGGAGAAGGGCTACGGGTATTCGGAGCAGACCAAGGCGATGTTCAACACCAGCTACGGCTTCGTGCCCTGGGACGACGCCCACCACCCCCAGCTCTCGATCACCAACGGGCAGGCGGACGGCCGCTGGCTGTTCATCAACGGCAACAATACCCCGCGGATCGCGCGGATCGACCTGACCACCTTCGAAACCCACGAGATCATCGAGATCCCTAATTCCTCCGGGGGCCACGGGTCGCCCTACCTCACGGAAAACAGCGAGTACGCCGTGAGTGCGACCCGGTTCGCGCTGCCCACGCCCCAGGAGGACATGTCCATCAAGGACGGCAAGTTCGGCGGCATGCTGAGCTTCGTGAAGATCGATCCGGCCTCGGGCCACATGAACCTGGCCTTCCAGATTCTGGTGCCGGGCTACGACTACGATCTGGCCCGGTCCGGGAAGGGCCCCTCGAAGGACTGGTCGTTCTTTACCTCCTATAACTCGGAGGAGGCCAAGACGCTGCTGGAGGCCAATGCCTCCCAGAAGGACCGGGACTACATCGCCGCGGTGAACCGGAAGGCTGCGGAGCAGTGCGTGGCCGAGGGAAAGACCACGGAGTGGAAGACGCCCTACGCGCACAACCTGGTGGGTGAGGACGGGGTCGCCCGCACCGAGATGCTGCGGAGTCAGCGGGTCCTCGAAGTGGGGAGCTGCCCCGGCGTCCTCTATTTCCTCCCCACGCCCAAATCGCCCCATGGAGTGGACGTGGATCCCACCGGCGAGTTCATCGTGGCCGGCGGCAAGCTGGCCACCACCATCCCGGTGCATTCCTTCTCCAGGCTCCAGAAGGCGATCGCGGACCAGGCTTTCGACGGCGAGGTGGGCGGCATCCCGGTCCTCAAGTACGACGCCATCGTGGCCGGCGAGGTGGAGAACCCGGGGCTCGGGCCGCTGCACACCGAGTTCGACGGCCAGGGGAACGCCTACACCTCGGTGTTCATCTCCAGCGAGATCGTCAAGTTCTCCCTCAAGGATTTCAAGGTGGTGGACCGGATCCCCACCTACTACTCGATCGGCCACCTGCTGATTCCCGGCGGCGACACCGAGAAGCCCTACGGCAAGTACATGATCGCGCTCAACAAGATCACCAAGGACCGCTACCTCCCGACCGGGCCGGAGCTGACCCAGTCCGGGCAGCTCTACGACATCAGCGGCGACAAGATGAAGCTGCTGCTGGACTTTCCGATGACCGGCGAGCCCCACTACGCCCAGGCCCTCCCGGCCTCGGTGCTCAAGGACAAATCCCTCAAGGCCTACGCGTTGGCCGACAACAAGGACCCCTATGTCACCAAGACCGAAAGCGCCGTGAAGGCGGTCCGGCAGGGGACCAAGATCCACGTGTACATGACCGCGATCCGGAGCCACTTCCTGCCCGACAACATCGAGGGCATCCAGGTGGGGGACTCGGTCTTCTTCCACGTGACCAACCTGGAGCAGGACTGGGACGTGCCCCACGGCTTCGCGATGCTCGGCGCCCAGAACGCCGAGCTCCTGATCATGCCGGGGCAGACCCGGACGCTGACCTGGCAGCCCCAGCGGCCGGGTGTCTACCCGTTCTACTGCACCGACTTCTGCTCGGCGCTGCACCAGGAAATGCAGGGGTACATGCGGGTGTCGCCGAAGGGGTCGAACGTGCCGCTGGCCTGGAATGGCGGCACCGGGACGCTGGGGAAGTAATGCGCCGCATCGCACGGGCCGTGACGGCGGTGGCCGCGCTGGCGCTCGGGTTGCTCTATCTGACCCCGCTCTGGCACATCGGCCTCACGGCCCCGCAGTATCCCGAGGGGCTCGGGCTCCACATCTGGATCAACAAGATCACCGGGGAGAAGCCCCAGGACCTGAACAGCATCAACGGGCTCAACCACTACATCGGCATGAAGGAGATCGTGCCGGAGAGCTTTCCCGAGCTCCGCTTCATGCCGATCGCGGTGGCGGTGCTCATCGGGCTCGGGCTGCTGGTCGCGGTGTGGGGGAATCGCAAGGCGCTCTACGCCTGGACCGCGCTGTTCGCGGCCGGGGCGCTGGCGGGACTGGCCGACTTCTACCGCTGGGGCTATGCCTACGGCCACGAGCTCAACCCGCGGGCGGCGATCAAGATCCCGGACATGAGTTACCAGCCCCCGCTGATCGGCGGAAAGCAGCTGCTCAATTTCCACGCCGATTCATGGCCGGCCCTGGGCGGCTGGGTGGCGGTGCTGGTGCTGGTGACGGCGCTCACCCTTTCGGTGCTGGAATGGCGAGCCGCGCGGGCCCGATCCGGATAACGGCGGCGGCAGTGCTGCTCGCGGCCGCGGCCTGCGCCACTCCGAGGCCGCGGCCGCTGGCGTTCGGCGCCGAAGAGTGCGCCCACTGCCACATGACCCTGGCGGACCCCCGCCATGCCGGGCAGCTGGTAACCACCACCGGGAAAATTCTTCCCTTCGATGATGTCGGCTGCCTGGCAACCTTCATCGCGACCGGGGGGATCGCAGGGGATGCGATTCATTCGGTGTGGCTTCACGACTTTGCCCAGCCGGATTCTCTGCTCGACCTGAAGGCGGCGGTGTTCCTCCAGGACGATTCAATTCGCACCCCGATGGACTACGGCCTCGTGGCGCTGCGACGTGGCGCGGCTGCCGACAGCCTGGCGGCTGCGACCGGCGGGCGGCTGCTCTCCTGGAATGACGTGCTGGAGCGGGTCAGGATCCGCCCGGCCCGATGACGGTAGCGCTGCTGCTGGCCCTCGGCACCACGATCACGGTGAGCCCGGGTGGGCCGGTGCCCACCCTCACCGCGGCGCTGGCCACGGCGCGGCCGGGAGACCGGATCGTGGTTCAGGCCGGCAGCTACCGGGAGCCCGCCATCGTCGTGGGCATCACGGTGGCGATCGTGGGCGAGGGACGGCCGGTGTTCCTGGGCGGTGCCCACAGCACCATTCAGGTCCGGGCCGAGGGCGTGGAGATCCGTGGCCTGATCTTCGAGCAGATGAGCCCCAGCGCCACGGAGGACCGGGCGGCCATCCTCCTCGACGGGGTGCGGGGCTGCCGGATTCTCGATAACGAGATCCGGGGCGCCTACTTCGGGATCTACGCCATGCGCTCGGCCGGCTGCACCATCGCCGGGAACCGGCTCCGGGGTGCCCCGGGGCGCGCCTCCACCATGGGCAACGGCATTCACCTCTGGCAGTCGGCGGAGATGACGGTCCGGGACAACACGGTGGAAGGCCATCGCGACGGCATCTACCTGGAATTCGTCCGGGCCGCCCGGGTGTCATCCAACCTGGTCCGGGCCAACAGCCGCTACGGCCTCCACTTCATGCGCTCCGACTCCTGCGCCTACGAGGACAACCGGTTCGAGAAGAACGGCGCCGGGGTCGCGGTGATGTACAGCCGGGGCGTGCGGATGACCGGCAACCGGTTCGAACAGAACCGGGGCAGCGCCGCCTACGGACTCCTGCTCAAGGAAATCAGCGACGGCACCGTGCGGAACAACGATTTCATCGACAACACCGTGGGGCTCTACCTCGAGGACTCCAACCGGAACCTGGTGGAGGGCAATCTCTTCCGGCGCAACGGCTGGGCCGTCAAGGTGCTGGCCAACGCCGCCGACAACCGGTTCACCGGCAACCGGTTCGAGGGGAATTCCTTCGACGCCGCTACCAACAGCCGGTCGGCCTCCAGCAGCTTCGACCGCAACTGGTGGGACCGCTATCGCGGCTACGACCTGGACCGCGACGGCCTGGGGGACGTCCCCTATCGCCCGGTCCGGCTCTTCGCGCTGGTGGCCGAGCAGCACAAGCCCGCCCTCATTCTGCTCCGTTCGGCGTTCGTGGACTTGCTGGACGGGGCCGAACGGCTGATGCCGATGCTGACGCCGGAGGCGCTGGCCGACCGGAGCCCGCTGATGCGGCGGCCCCGATGACCCCTACCAGAGTGGATCTCAGGTCGCTCCGGAAGCGTTATGGACGGCTCGAGGTGCTCCGAGGAGTCGACGCCGTCATCGCACCGGGACGGATCACCGCGATCGTGGGACCCAACGCGGCCGGCAAGACCACCCTGATCAAGACCATTCTCGGGATGGTCCGTCCCGACAGCGGCGCCGTCCTGGTGGACGGTACCGCGGTGGGACGCGACCCGGCCTATCGCGAGCGGATCGGCTACATGCCGCAGGCGGCGAGGTTTCCCGAACAGCTGAGCGGGCGGGAGGTCATCGGGCTGCTCACCGCGGTGCGGGGCCGGAGCGACCGGCTGGATGACCAGCTGATCGAGCAGTTCCGGCTCACGCCCCATCTGGACCGCCCGATCAGAACCCTCTCGGGCGGGACCCGCCAGAAGCTCAACGCCGCGGTGGCCTTCCTGTTCCGGCCGTCGCTGCTCATTCTGGACGAGCCGACCGCCGGCCTCGATCCGGTCGGGGCCGGTCTGCTCAAGGACAAGGTGCTGCGCGCCCCCGAGGAAGGAACGACGGTGATCCTCACCTCGCACATCATGAGCGAGATCGAGGAGCTGGCCCAGGACCTGGTCTTCCTGGTTGAGGGGACTGTGATCTATCAGGGGCCGGTGGCCTCGCTGCTGGCCCGAAGCGGAGAGCTCCGGCTGGAGCGGGCCATTGCGGCTATTTTGGCGGGCGCGGCGGCATGAGCACCTCGGGCAAGGTGCTGGCCTCGCAGCTTCGGAACGTGGCGCGAAGCCGCTGGATCACCGGATACGCGATTCTGCTGGCGCTGCTCACCTGGATGCTGCTCCGCTTCGGAGGAAGCGGGGAGCGGGCCCTGCTTTCCCTGCTCAACGTGGTGCTCCTGCTGCTCCCGCTGGTGAGCGTCGTGTTTGGGACCCTCTACGTCTACAACGCCCGGGAGTTCATCGAGATGCTGCTGGCCCAGCCGGTCGGGCGGAGGGCGCTCTACACCGGGCTGTTCGGGGGCCTGGCGCTGCCGCTGGCCGGAGCCTTTCTCCTGGGGGTCGGAGTTCCCCTGCTGCTCCTCGGTGGCGGGGGGCCGGCATTCGCCGGGCGGGCGATCATGCTGTTATCGGTTGGGATTCTGCTCACCCTGGTCTTCACCGCGTTTGCGCTCTGTGTCGCGGTGCTGATCGAGGACCGGGCCCGCGGGCTGGGCGCCGCGCTTTTCGTATGGCTCCTGACCACCCTGATCTACGATGGCCTCATCCTGCTGGTCACCACCGGGTTCGACCGCTATCCCCTGGAGGGGCCGCTGCTTGGCCTGATGTTCCTCAACCCGGTGGACCTGGGCCGGGTACTGCTGCTGCTCGCCTTCGACGTATCGGCTTTGATGGGTTACACCGGTGCCGTGTATCAGCGGTTCTTCGACGGACTGGAGGGTGTGCTGCTGGCGCTGCTCATGCTGGCGGTCTGCGCCGCAGCGCCCTTCCTGCTGGGCCTGCACTGGTTTCGCCGCAAGGACTTCTGATTTCGAAAGACTTCTTCATACGATTCAATCTCTTGCTTCAGGGTGCTCCAGCGATTCTACACGCACACTTTTTCACGAGCGCCCTCATGTCGGCAGACAGTCCCCTGAATTCGACCACCACCCGCCGGGCCTTCATCCGCCGGGGCACCCTGGCCACTCTTGCCATTCCCGCCGGAATTGCGACCCTGGAAAGCTGCATGCCCGCGAAGCCGGCTGCGGCCCGGGCCGCGAGCGCCGCTCCGGCCGCCTCCGCGGGCCACGAGGCTCCCACTCCGCCCAGCGCGGAGACCAGAGCCGAGGAAATGGACGCGATGCATGAGGCGGGGGTAAAGGCCTTTCCTGCCAAGACCGAGGGCAAGGGCAACCAGCTCCTCGCGCCCCGGATGGACCGCGGGGTCAAGGTGTACGATCTCACCTGTTCGGAAATCCAATGGGAGATTGCGCCCGGCAAGCGGATGAAGGCCTGGGTCTACAACGACCAGCTGCCCGGGCCGCAGATCCGGGTGCGGGAAGGCGACCGGGTGCGCATCCACGTAACGAACCGCCTCCCCGAGTCCACCTGCGTGCACTTCCACGGTCTCGAGGTGCCCAACGACCAGGACGGGGTGCCGTTCATTACTCAGAAGCCGATCAAGCCGGGAGCGTCGCACACTTACGAGTTCACGGTGCCCAATGCGGGATCGCACATGTACCACTCCCACCACAACGCCGCCAAGCAGGTGGGGATGGGATTGCTGGGCGCGTTCATCGTGGACCCCCAGGACCCCGGGTCGGATCCCAAGGTCGACGTCGACGCGGTGATGATCCTCAACGACATGGCGCACGGCTACACCCTCAACGGGAAAGGCTTTCCCGCCACCGAACCGATCGTGGCCAAGCGCGGCCAGACCATCCGGATCCGGTTCATGAACGAGGGGATGCAGATCCACCCGATGCACCTGCACGGGATGCACATGACGGTGATCGCCAAGGACGGCTGGAACCAGCCGGCGCCCTGGAAGTGCGACACCCTGAACATCGCGCCAGGCGAGCGCTGGGACGTGCTGGTGAAGGCCACCAATCCGGGCGTCTGGGCGTTTCACTGTCACATTCTCACCCACGCCGAGTCGGAGCACGGGATGTTTGGAATGGTGACAGCCTTGATCGTGGAGTAGACCATGCGTGTCATGGTGCTGGTCGGTCTCGCTGCCCTGGGCATGGGGTGCCGTTACCGTCCCGATCCGGTCCCGGTGGCGGGCGTGCACACCGAGGTGGAGCAGCTGATCGGCGAGTGGAGTGGCGATTACGCCAGCAGCGAATCGCGCCGGAGCGGGACCATCTTCTTCCAGATCACCGCGCACGGCGACTCCGCCTACGGAGACGTCCTGATGCCGGTGGCCGCGGGAGAAGTCGGTCCCCGCCCGGTCGACCTGCTCACCGGACACGAGCAGCACGTCCGGTCCACCGAGCTGCTCTCGATCAGGTTTGTGCGCGTAGCCGGTGGCGCGGTGCAGGGCGAGCTGGAGCCCTACATCGCGCCGGATTGCGACTGCGTGGCCCGGACCGTTTTCTACGGGAAGGTGGAAGGGAACCAGATCAGTGGAACCTATATCACCACCACCGAGCGGGGCACCCAGCGGGGGGAGTGGCGGGTGCGAAAGGTGAAATAGGACGCGAAGACGCGAAGGACGCGGAGGGCGTGGAGGACGCGGGATTCCCGCTCACCGCTCACCGCTCACCGCTCACCGTCCCCCGCCCAGAACAGAGTGGTTTCCACGGCGCGCTTCCACCCGGCCAGCAGCTTCTCCCGACTCTTGGGTGACGACCGCGGTCTGAACACCGCGTGCCGCCGGGTGGCGGTGAAGGCATCCAGCGAAGGCCAGACCCCCAGTGCGAGTCCGGCGAGGGCCGCGGCGCCCAGGGCGGTGGTCTCCACCAGGTCGGGTCGCTCCACCGGGACACCCAGCACATCGGCCTGAAACTGCATCAGCCAGTCATTCGCGCTGGCGCCGCCATCAACTCTCAGCACGGGCAGTTCGAGTCCGGTGGCCTCCAGCATGGCGGCGATCAGCTCGGCGGATCCAAAC
>DATFGC010000587.1:0-3280 GCA_035249765.1 Gemmatimonadales bacterium
ATCGCCGTCCCGGTCGGCGACGATCCGGTCGCCCGGGGCGTAACCGCCTTCGAGCAGGGTGAGCGCCATCGGGTTCTGGAGCATCATCTGGATGACCCGCTTGAGCGGGCGGGCGCCGTACACCGGATCGTACCCCCGGTCGGCCAGCAGCTCGCGGGCCGCGGGCGTCAGCTCGAGAGTCAGCTGCCGCTCGGCCAGCAGCCTGTCGAGCCGGACCAGCTGGAGCTCCACGATGTGGTCGATGTCCTCCCGGGACAGCGGGCGGAACACCACGACGTCGTCCACCCGGTTCAGGAACTCGGGCCGGAAATGATTGCGGAGCTCGCCCCGGACCCGCTCCTCCACCCGGCTCCACGCCTCGGGCGTGGCGACCGCGCCCGATTCCACGATGTGGTGGCTGCCCAGGTTGGAGGTCATGATCAGCACGGTGTTCCGGAAGTCCACCGTGCGCCCCTGGCTGTCGGTCAGCCGTCCCTCGTCCAGAATCGACAGCAGAATGTTGAAGACGTCGGGGTGAGCCTTCTCGATTTCGTCGAACAGCACCACGCTGTAGGGCCGCCGGCGCACCGCCTCGGTGAGCTGCCCGCCCTCCTCGTAACCGATGTAGCCGGGCGGAGCACCGATCATCCGGGCCACCGAGTGCTTCTCCATGTACTCCGACATGTCGAGCCGGACCATGGCCCGCTCGTCGTCGAACAGGAATTCCGCCAGCGCGCGCGCGGTCTCGGTCTTTCCCACCCCGGTGGGGCCCAGGAAGATGAACGAGCCGGTCGGGCGGTTGGGATCCTGCAATCCCGCCCGGGCCCGCCGCACGGCGTTGGACACCGCCGCCAGCGCCTCCGGCTGTCCCACCACCCGCTTGCGAAGCTCCTCCTCGAGCCGGGTGAGCCGCTCCCGGTCGGACTCCAGCATCTTCGACACCGGAATCCCGGTCCACTTGGCCACGATCTCGGCGATGTCTTCGGCGTCGACCTCTTCCTTCAGGTACTTGGCCTGTTTCTGGATTCCGGCCAGCCGGGCTTCCTCGTCGTGGATCTGCTGCTCCAGCTCGGGAATCCTGCCGTAGCGAAGCTCGGCGGCCTTCTGGAGATCGCCCCGGCGGGTGACCTGGTCGACCTCGCCCTTGAGCTGCTCCACCTCCGCCTTCATGGTGCGGAGCGACTGGATCGCCGCCTTCTCCGCCTGCCACTGGGCCTTCATCGCCCCGGACTTCTCCTTGAGCCCGGCGATCTCCTGCTCCACCGCGGTGCGCCGCTCCTTCCCCGCCTGGTCTTTTTCCTTGAGCAGCGCCTGGCGCTGGATCTCCAGCTGGAGAATGCGGCGCTCGACTTCGTCGATTTCCTGAGGCAGCGAATCGATCTCGATCCGGAGCCGGCTGGCGGCTTCGTCCACCAGGTCGATCGCCTTGTCGGGAAGGAATCGGTCACCGATGTAGCGGTCGGAGAGCTGCGCCGCCGCCACCAGGGCGTTATCGGTGATCCTGACTCCGTGGTGCACCTCGTAGCGCTCCTTGAGTCCGCGCAGAATGGCGACGGTGTCCGGGACGCTGGGGGGACCAACCAGCACCGGCTGGAACCGCCGCTCCAGAGCGGCGTCCTTCTCGATGTGCTTGCGGTATTCGTCCAGGGTGGTGGCGCCCACCACGTGAAGCTCGCCCCGGGCCAGGGCCGGCTTCAGCATGTTGCTCGCGTCCACCGCCCCTTCGGCCGCCCCGGCGCCCACGATGGTATGCAGCTCGTCGATGAAGACGATGTAGCGGCCCTCGGCCGCGGTCAGCTCCTTGACCACCGCCTTGAGCCGCTCCTCGAACTCGCCGCGGTACTTGGCGCCGGCCAGGAGGAGACCGATGTCGAGGGCGATGATCTCCTTGTCCCGCAGCGACTCGGGGATGTCGCCGTTCACGATCCGCTGGGCCAGTCCCTCCACGATGGCGGTCTTCCCCACCCCGGGCTCCCCGATCAGCACCGGGTTGTTCTTGGTCCGGCGGGAGAGCACCTGCATCACCCGGCGGACCTCCTCGTCCCTCCCGATGACCGGATCGAGTTTCCCCTTCCGGGCCTGGTCGGTGAGGTTCCTGGTGTAGCGCTCCAGTGCCTGGTAGGACTGTTCCGGCGTCTGATCGGTCACCCGGTGGGAGCCCCGCACGGCCTCCAGCGCCGCGCGAAGCTCGGTGGCGCCGAGATCGAAGGAGCTGAGCAGCGCCCGGGCGGTAGTTCCTTTCTCCTCCACCAGACCGATGAGCAAGTGCTCGGTGGAGACGTAGGCGTCGCCCAGGGTCTTGGCTTCCTGTTCCGCGCGGTCGAAGACCTTGTGGAGCTCCCGGCTGTAGGTGGGAGTCTCCCCGCCCCCCTGCTGGGTGGGGAACTTGGCGATCTCGCGGTCGTTGGCGTCCCGCAGCGCGGCAACATTGAGCCCGGCCTTCTGGAGCAGCGGCTGGACCACGCCCTCGTCCTGGGCCAGCAGTGCGGCGAACAGGTGGGCGTCGTTGACCACCGGATTGCCCCGCTCGGCGGCCAGCGCGGCGGCATCCCGGAAGGCTTCCTGGGCCTTAATTGTGAGACGGTCGGGTCGGAGCATGCTCGAATTCCTCCATAGGCCTTCAGCCTTCAGCTCTCAGCCTTCAGTCGCTGCCGGCTGACGGCTGATGGCTGATCGCTCAAATAATAACCCGCGCATCTCCGACTCTCCTCGTCACCCCGGCCCGGTCGGCATACTCCAGAAGCGGGATGAGAAACTTCCGGCTGAGGCCGGTGCGCTCCCGAAGCATCGGCGGGGTAAGTGGCCCGCTGGCACCAATTTCCTTGACGACCGTGAGAAAAGCCGCAAGCACAGATGAGGAAAAGAAACGGTTGCTCTCCACCGCCACGACCCGGCCGTCCCGGGCCGCAAAGCGGAGCACGGTCAGCAGGCCGGACAGGCCGGTTTGCCGTTCCAGCTCTTCCACGGTGGGGGGGGTAAGGCCGGCGGCGTCGAGCAGCGAAATCACCTGGGTCAGCGCCGCATCCCCGGCGACCAGCCGGGGCACGAACCCGGGGGCCGAGATCACCCCATCGGCGGCGTTCAGCTCGCCGCGCCGGATCATTCCCTGGAGAATCGTATCCGCCAGCTCGGCCGGCGCCCGGAGCGATTTGCGCAGCGTCTCGAGCGACATTCCCCGCTCCGAGGGAGTCCGCTCATGGTACTCGGCGACCTTGCGGAGGGCGGTCTCGCGCAGGGCGGTCGTGGTGGATTTGGCGATGAGGCGGGAACCCACCAGGCTCACATTCCTGAGCTCTTCGGC